>JAAFHQ010000001.1 GCA_013298445.1 Chitinophagales bacterium
TTAACTTTTAAGGAGTTTTCGGGCAAGTACGTTACGCTTACAGCAATATCGCTACTACGGTCAGCCAATCGTATCAGTTCTTTTTGCTCTTGATTTAAGATATCGCTAGTACCCGAAGCCGTTGTTTTGGTTCCATTTTTATAGGCTGAAATTTCCACGGAAATGTATTTTTTTACCCAAGATGTGGGGTATCGTTTGTCCAAATCCGTAAGTGTGTTTATTTCAGCCAACTTATTTTCCTGGATCGAAATGAATGGTAGAACTTTGTTTACTTCAAATTTCAGCTCATTCTGAGCAAAACTGTTGAAAGCGCATCCGATCGAGAGAAGTGCTACGAGTAAAAACTGATTTTTTTTCATACCAGCATTTTTAAAAAGCATTAGGAATGAGGCAAAGATAAGTCCTCATTTTTAGATAGGCACTTGAAATGTCTGCCTTGCTGCATTTTTTATTCACAACTAATCTTAGCAATAAGCCATTTGCCGTTTTCTTTGACCAATTCCAATTTGCTGGCTCCTACAGTAATCTTTCCCTGATTTGTGCCGATCTGGTTTTTAATGAAAACAACTTGACCGCACTCGACCAAGTCAATACTTCTGCGATCGTAAAATTCAGTTTGATGCAGCAGTTTTAGCGCTTGACTAAATTTTTGCGGGGTCTGCAAAGCAACCCAAGCGCAGTAAAAGAGGTATAGAGTAGAGCGCAAATCAAATGTTTTGCACTTTGCCTATTCCAAAAACGTAATGCTACTTGTTAACAAGTTTCAATCCACTGAGTTGACCATGAAAAACCTATTGCCAATCTTGCTCCTGTTCCTCCTAGCAGCATGCTCCAACGAGGTGATTGAGCCTGAGGAACCCACCGTAAAAGGCACCTTCCTGCTGCACTTACACGCCTACGTCGGTTTACAGGAGGTAGATTTGTACGGCATCAATTACGAAACACCCGAGGGGCGCAGCATGTCTCTGGACTTTTCACAGCTGTACATTTCGGACGTGCAGTTGGTCAAATCTGACGGCTCCGTTTATGCGATCAAGAACAAAAGTTTCCTGAAGAACCTTAAAGTGCACACCTACGAGATTGGTCAAGTTCCCATAGGCACATACAAGTCGATCCGCTTTAAAGTGGGTCTTCCACCTAATACCAATGCCTTGAATCCTACAACCCCGAGCGATTCCGCGATTCTCAATCAGCCCAGCATGTGGTGGGGGAATACCGCCCAACCCGGCGGATACGTCTTTTTGAACGTTCAGGGGAAAATCGACACTTCGCTCACCATGAATAAAACTCCCGTGCCTTTTGTGTATAAAATCGGCACCAATACCAATTATGTACAAGTCCAACTGGGCGAAAAAGAATTTACCATTGAAGAGGATGCTTATGTATATGGGCACCTCATCGTCGACTACAGTAAACTTTTTACTGGCATCACCCTGAATCAAGCTGCGTCCCTCAGCGTAAAAACGGCGGCAGAAAACAACGCTGCCTTAGGGCAAAAAATCGCCAAGAACATCCCGGCCATGTTTACTTATGAATAATCAACAGATCCTTAGCCGACTATTTTTAACACCCAACAACATTCATTCATGAAACACATCTACCTTTTTCCCATCAATATACTCGCTTTGCTGGCGCTCTTGATGCTTTCCAGCCAGTCGCTTTGGGCCCATTTTGGTTCAAAAGGCCCTTTTGGTGGCTCGGTCAGTGTAGCCATTACCAACGATTCTACTGTATACGTCGGAACTTTTAATGGAGGTGTTTATGAGAGTACCAACTCAACACTAAGCAATTGGCGGCCTTTACCTGTGGGTTTGAGGAGCGGCAAAATAACGGCACTTGCCCATTCGGGAACAAATCTGTTTGCCGGAACCCTGGACGATGGCGTCTACATTTACAGTGGCCTGGTTGGTACTGACAAACATTGGGTGAGAATCAGCAATGGGTTGACCAATCTGAAGATCACCTCACTGGTCGCCCTGGATGCCAATACCCTGATTGCGGGTACCGAAAGTGGAGGCGTGTACAAAACCACCGACAAGGGCGCCAACTGGAAAGCCCTGAACAGTGCCTGGTTGAACGGTACAACGGTAACTGGTCTGTTGAAACTCGGCAACCGCATCATCGCCTCTTCCCGCGAAGGTGGAGTGTTTGTGACCAAAGACGGCAACGGATGGGACAGTTTCAGCGATGGAAAAACCCTCGACGTGGATGGCACCAACTCCATTTCCTACAACGCCAAAACCAATGAACTGGCGGTTATCAATCGGGATGGCCTGTTCATTTTGTCCAACGCCAGTGCGGTGACGGGCAACATCAACTACCGAAGCATTCAAACTGGACTGCCATCTGGAACAAACATGCGCGCCATCGGAAACAATGGCGACAATTGGTTTTTGACTACCAACAAAGGTGTTTATACTTCTACCACAGGTGCCACCTGGGCTCCAGCAAATAATGGGCTGGCGACCAGCGATGTTACCGTAGTACTGGGCTTCAGGACAACGGTGTTACTTGGCACTCGGGTTGAAGGCATTTACACCGCTCCGGGCAGTACGCTCAACTGGGTGGGCCGCAATACCAATTTCAACAACCTCCAAACCTACGCCATGGAGGCCAGCGGTGAACGGATCGTGGTGGCTGCTACGGAAAAAGGTGTCTACGTCAGTCGGGACCTGGCCTCTACTTATGTGCGCGCCAACAAGGGTTTGAAAGACAGCCTCAACGTCAGCTACCTTAAGTTTTTTGGCAGCAACTTGTATGCATCCACCCAAAATGCAGGGGTATTTGTCAGCCCCGATACGGGAAAAACCTGGACAGCACTTAACGGAGGTTTGCTCGATTTGAACATTAAAAAAATCTACGCATCCAGCAGCAACCTCTACATCCTGGACGATAGCTATGGCGTATTTCAACTGAACGGCTCTACCTGGAGTTCAATTCAAGCAGGGTTGCCCAGCAATACGCTGCTCAGCTCAATGGCCTTTTACGGCAGCAAAATCCTGCTGGGTACGCTGGGTCAAGGGGTATTCATCCGCGAAGCAGCCGGAGGTACCTGGACTGCGGCCAACACTGGACTTGGCAATCTGCGGGTAACTTCAGTGGCCACCAATGGCAGCAAGTTGTTTGCCGGAACCGATGGAGCGGGTGTATTTGTAGCCAATCTTGATGCGGCAAACTGGACGGCAACGGCGGCTACCTCCATTTCACATACCACTTTGATGGGCCTGGATGGCAGCAAAATACAAGACATGGCCTATTACAACGGCTATATTTTTGCCAGCTACAAAGGCGGCTTATTGGCCACTTCGGACAATGGCCAAACCTGGATTGCTGGAGGGAATCAATTCAATTTGCCGAGTTATACTAGTGTGCAGCGAATTTCCTTTGTGACTACTCGGGTTTTTGTTTCCACGGAAAATAATTCGGTATACTCCAATGCGCTTTCCGAGCTTCCAGCCGTTGTCACTGGCGTAAACGACCTCAATCCGGCCTTAAGCGCAGCTATTCGGATTGTGCCCAACCCCAATGATGGCCGCTTCGCCATTCAGTTGGACGATGTTGATATCAAAGTGGAAAGGATCACGATGTTTGACAACATGGGGCGAAGAATTCAGGATTTGGGCAGTACCAATGACCTGCAAAACCTGCGGACAAGTGTGAATTTGCCAAGCGGGATTTATTTTGTACACATTCGTACGAATGAAGGACTTGCGGTAAAAAGGGTAGTGATTCGATAAAATGCCTGTTGAAGTCTGCCACTTGTGTGTAACGGGCACAAATTTTCTAAGGTGGCCCCTACTAAGGTGTCTGAGGTGGTGAATACATGCCCTGCTGCGCAGGGCTTTTCTTCTTTTCACCACCTCAGGCACCTTAGTTCACCTTAGGAGTCACCTTAGAGAATAGGGCTCTAGTCCAAGCACTATCTAACTCACAAATAATTGATTTTCAATAATTTTCTTTAAAATTCCGCCCTATGTCAATCCTTCTTCCCGTACACCTTACAAATCGGACAGTCCTCCCGCTTATGCCCCCGCGCCGGACAATACTGCCGACCAAAAAAGATAATTTGCAAGTGCAGCTTGTTCCATTTCTCACGAGGAAAGAGCGCCTTCAAATCCTTTTCGGTTTGCTCCACGTTTTTACCGCTACTCAAGCCCCAGCGTTCGGCCAGGCGGTGAATATGGGTATCTACAGGGAAAGCGGGTACACCAAAAGCCTGGCTCATTACCACTGAGGCGGTTTTGTGTCCTACCCCTGGCAAAGCTTCCAGTGCCGCAAAAGATTGGGGCACTTCTCCCCCATGTTCCCGCAACAGGATACCCGACAAATCCCAAATGGCCTGGGCTTTACGGGGTGCCAGGCCACAGGGGCGGATGATGTCTTCGATTGCCGCTACGGATTGTTGTTGCATCGCCGCCGGGTTGTCGGCCAGGGCAAAAAGATGCGGTGTGACCTTGTTGACCCGTTCATCGGTGCATTGGGCAGAAAGCAAAACCGAAACCAGTAAGGTATAGGCGTCACTATGCGTCAGGGGTATCGGTGTCTCTGGGTACAGGTCCTCCAGGATTTGTAGGATTGCCGCCGCTTTTTGGCGGCGACCCGGTGCCCGTTTGGGTTTATTGGTATTCGAAGTGTCCATAAGGGCTGAAGATACTGACCTGATTGAATGGATTTTCTTCAACGTGCCCCACCACTTTGGCTTCAATGTTGAAAGATTGCGCCAGTTCGATTACTTGATGGGCATACGCAGCAGACAGGTACACCTCCAGGCGTTGTCCCATGTTGAAGACCTGGTACATTTCTTTCCAGGTAGCTCCCGATTCGGCCTGGATCAGTTGGAACAAGGGCGGGGTTGGCAGCAGGTCATTTTTGACCACTTTTTTGTTGTCCAAAAATTTCAAAACCTTGGTTTGTCCGCCACCTGTGCAGTGAATCATGCCGTGAATGTGAGGGCGCAGTTGCTCCAGCAGGGGTTTGATAAAGGGTAAAAAGGTACGGGTAGGCGACAAAATCAATTTGCCAATTGGGATTTCCTGCCCCTGGATGTTGATGGTTTCGGTCAGTTTACGTTTGCCGGAATAGACCAAGTTTTCCGGAGTAGCCGGGTCGTAGGTTTCGGGGTATTTTGTCGCGTAGTCATGAGCCAACACATCGTGCCGAGCCGAAGTCAGGCCATTGCTGCCCATGCCACCGTTGTATTCGGTTTCGTAAGTCGTTTGTCCAGCCGAGGACAAACCTACGATCACGTCTCCCGCTTGAATATTGTTGCTGATGACCGCTGCACGAGGCATACGGGCAAATGCGGTGTAACCTACATCGATGGTGCGCACGATGTCACCTACGTCGGCGGTTTCCCCTCCGGTCAAAAAAACGTTGATGCCCAGGGCATTCAGCTGATCAACCAGTTCAGTGGTTGCATTGATGAGGGTACTGATGACTTCACCTGTGATCAGGTTCTTATTGCGGCCAATGGTAGAGGAAAGCAAAATATTGTCAATACAGCCTACACAGCCCATGTCATCGAGGTTCATCACGATGGCATCCTGCGCGATGCCCTTCCACACACTCAGGTCGCCGGTTTCTTTCCAGTACAGGTAAGCGAGGCTGGTTTTGGTGCCGGCAGTATCGGCGTGCATCAAATTGCAATATTCGGGATCCATACCCGCTACGTCGGGAATGATTTTACAAAAAGCATTGGGATACAAACCCTTATCCAGGTTTTTGATCGCCGCGTGGACTTCGTCTTTACTGGCCGAAACGCCCCGTTGATCATAGCGGTATTGGTCCATTTTTTAATTTATGGTTGACAAAATGTGCCGCAAATATACAAGACTTGTGATGCAGACACTGTGCTCTGCACAAAAAAGAATCAGTTAGGAGTGGTAAAAATTACAACATTCCTTTTGTCCTTCCGTTCTGTATCCTATATTTGCACAAAGGCATTATTCGTAACATTAGGCAGTGCTCACATATCCCCCCTTTCGCACGGTAATCGATAGCGAGCATTAGACCTATAAACTGCAAACAGTGTTGAACACAAAAATTCCTTTTAAACTGCGTGAGCAACTCACGCGGCTCAACTGGACGTGGGTCATAATCGGTACACTGGGCTTGGGATTGATTTTAACGCTAGCCGTTTCACCCAGCACTTCCCGCCACCTCAAGGCTTCTTTACTGGGCAAAGACCGCAATGCACCCATTGGTGCCTTCCCGGTAGTGGTTCCAACCATCAAGTATGGTTTTGCCCTCGATACTTTCCAGGTATTTGAGTCCGAGTTTCACCGCAGCGAAAACCTGGGTGACATTTTGGTGAGCCACAACATGGAATATGCCGACATTGACAACCTGGTGCGCAACAGCCGCGATGTTTTTGATGTACGCGACCTTACCGCCGGTAAACCTTACCTGATTTTATCCAAAGATTCTACTCAAGGGCCTGATTACATGATCTATGAGCCCAATTTGTACAAATATTACATTTTCCACCTCAAGGATTCTCTGTTCATTGAAAAAGTGGAAAGACCAATCACCACGGCCGTCCGCTCCTCTGGCGTAATCGTGGAGTCTTCCCTCTGGGAATCCATGGAGCGCAGTGGTGCAGACCCCGCCCTGATCAAATCGCTGGAAGAAGCCTTGAAATGGAGTGTGGATTTCCACCACCTCAATCGTGGTGAAGAATTTAAAGCGGTGTACGATCAGAACTATGTAGAGGGTCAAGCGGTTGACCCAGGTCGGGTACACGCGGCTTTGTACAAAACCAATAACAAGGAAAACTTTGCTTTTTATTACGAAAGCGCCCAATATACTGGCTATTACGATCAGGATGGTCGCCCAATGAAAAAAGGCTTCCTGCGTGCTCCGGTCAAATATGTACGCATTTCTTCGGGTTTCAACATGCGTCGTTTGCACCCGATTTTGGGAACGGTTCGTCCCCACTTTGGTACAGATTATGCGGCACCATATGGCACTCCGATCATTGCCGTGGGTGATGGCACGGTGCTGGAAGCTACCCGCCGGGGCGGCAATGGCAACTTTGTCAAACTCAAACACACTGGTCAGGTACAGACGCAATACTTGCACATGCAGGCTTTTGCACGGGGTATTCGTCCTGGTGTACGGGTTTCTCAAGGCCAGGTGATTGGTTATATCGGTTCAACGGGTTTGGCAACTGGCCCACACGTTTGTTTCCGCTTCTGGATGAATGGCCGTCAGGTCAACCACAATGGCCTGAAACTGCCACCACCGGAGCCACTGCCCAAAACTGAAATGGAAAAATTCGCGCCGATTCGCGACAAGTATATGGCGATGTTGAAAGAGATTAAAGTGGAAGGGCCGGTAGAGCCTTAATTTGGTTTTAACTCCATCCAATAAAAAAGGGTCAGATTTTGAATTCAAAATCTGACCCTTTTTTATTGGATGGAATGAACCTCACACCTTCTTCGGCAACTTCTTCCGATCCTCGGGCAGTCGTTTGAACTCCTTGCTGCCGTTCACCTCCATGTTAAAATCATTCAAATCGGTATACTTCAGGCGGCCCTCCAGGTTGAGCAACAGGAAATTCTTTTCACCTTTGACAATCATGACCAAATCCGTAATGATGTCATTGCTTTCTTTGATCATGAAACGCACATGAGCATCGTCTCCTTTGAAATAAGCCAGATCTTCAAATTTGTCGTTCCGAAGCTGTTGCATCAATTGGTTGACGTCGTTGGCTTCTACGGGATTGGCTTCGTCAAAATTGAGCAGATGCAGGCTGGAAATGCTCCGCATGATGCGCATGGCTTCATCATCGTCGCTTTCTTTGGCGGCAAGTTTGAGGAACAAACCACCGATGTTGAGGCGGGTAGCTTGTTCGTATTTGCCGAATTTGCGCATAAAATCCTGTACAACTTGGTTTTGGGCATGCAATGCGAAGCCCAGGCCTAGCAGTGCCAGGCTGAAAATAATCTTCTTCATGGTGTTGATGAGTTTTGAGTGAGGGGCGATAAAAAAATAAGTGCTTCATTTTGCCAAAGGATTAGGTAAGTAAACGGTTCATTTTAAGTTTCTTATCTAATTCTTTGGCTCAGGAAAAATGAACACTTATTTTTGCCCCAATACTAAGTGTGCAAATGTGCTGCTTGAGGGCAGCCCTTTAGTTAATTAGGCTTGAGGTGATTTTCTGGCCTTGGCTTTTTCTTTCCAACCCAATTCCTTCAGGTAGTGATCCAGCACCTCGTTGATGTCTTTCATGCGCAGGCGGGTTTTGGCGCTCAGAAAAATGGTTTCGCCACCATCGCTGCCCACAACCAGCAATTCTTTGAGCCGACCTTTAGAGCCTTCCCGAATCATGATGTTGAGGTCGGTGTCTTCGTTGCGAACGTAGATCAGGTCGTCGTAATCGCTTTTGGCTTTGAGTCCGCTGACGAAGTTCGACAAATCATCTTTGGTGATGCTGTTGCTGTTTTCACTTTGCATCAGGCGAAATTTGCCCAATTTACGGGCGAGGCGTAGCCAGGTGCGGGTTTCTTCGTCCTTGATGCTGTTGTACACGAGTCCTGTGCCAATCCAAACCAACCAACCCGGTAATTTGAAGTTGGTAACTTCTTCCTGCTTTTTGAATTTCTGGTAAAATTCACCCACCGAGTTTTGAGCAGATAAGCTGCCACTCAGGACTACCATGGTAAGGAGGAGGATCGCCGTTCTCATTTCTTCTCAATTTCTTTGGCCAGGCGGGTGATTTTGTTCAAATCCAGGTTGCCCATAAAACTCAGGAGCACAAACTCTTCCTTGCCACCAGACAAGAGGAGAAGTTCCTGAATGACATTGTTGGTTTCTTTGATCAAAAATTCCACATTGTCGCCATCTTTGTCGCGCACCGTCAACAATACCTCGTACTCTTTGGTGTTGATTTTGGCTTTGGCTTCTTTGTAGAACACTTCTGGCGTTTCATCAGTGGTCAAGATGCGCAGGCCCTGGAGGTCTTTGGCCATGTCCAGGATGGCTTTGGCTTCAGCGTCATCCTCCATGTCCAGAATTTTGGAATCGATCTTACCGATCATCTGGAACAATTTGGGGCTGATGTACACTACATCAAAACGTTTGTCCTCCACATAACTGGAGAAGTACTTGTCAATGGCACTGGCGGTGGTACTCGTAGCACCTTGGGCCAGACCGTTTACAGCGGCCAACGCAATGATGGCCAGGGTAAAAAAATGCTTGATTTTCATATTGTTTGGTTTAAAAAGATGTCTGTTTGGTAGAGACGCACGGCTGTGCGTCTTGAATCAGCCGAGTAGACGCACGGCCGTGCGTCTCTACAGTGCGCCTATTTAATCAGTTTCCCCATTTCCCCCATTTTATCAATACCCTGGGTGGCGATGGCGGTGCCTTCATTGAATTCGGTGGCTACCTTACGAAAGGCATTACGGGTAACTTTATAAGCTTCTTCCACCGTTTTGGGTTCGTATTTGGACCAGTCGATGACCTTTACCTCCGCTTCCGCTACGACGGGTTGCTCAACCGGGTTGGAACGAACCAGCCACCACAATCCCGTAGCGACCAGCGCAAACACTGCGGCGATGCGCAAAATCCAGCTTGTTGAAAGGGTACGGATCACCGGTTTTGGCTTGCTATAGGCTTCGATAGAGGCCATTACTTTAGCATCAAAATCATCGCCCAAACTCAGTTCAGCCTCTTCGTCCAACAATTGAAACCATTCGCTGTAAGTCAAATGTTCTTCCGAAATGGGTTCCGTTTGTAACAATTGCCGCAGTTGGGCTTCTTCTTGCAGGCTGCTTTCGCCAGCGAAGTACTTGTCCAAAAGGGATTGAATCTGTTGTTGTTTCATGGTATTTATACTTGTGGGGTTCTACTACTTAAAATACTTTTCATCGTTTGCCTTGCACGGAACAGGTTGATTTTCACCTGAGCCAGTGGAATATCCAAAGCTTCGGCCACTTCCTGGTAACTCATGCCTTCCACATCGCGCAATTGCATGACCAGTCGCTGGTTCTCTGGCAGGCGTTCCATGAGTTTTTGCAATTTGTTCATGGTATCTGCCGATTCGGTGCGTGCATCGGGCAAGGGGGTTGAGTCGGCCCAATCCAGGCCATCCTTCCATTCCTTGTGCCCATTTTTGCTGCCGCGCAGGCGATCAATGCACTGATTTTTGGTCAGGCGAATCACCCAGGCTTCCAGGTTTTGCACCTCCGCCAAACGATCCTGTTGCTGCCAGAGTTTGATCAGGGCTTCCTGGACCAAATCCTCAGCCTCTTCGCGCTTGTTCAACAAGCGCAAAGCCAGGCGGAACATTTTGTCCTTGTATGGCAGGATGGTATTTTTAAAATCAGTCGGGTTCATAGCTGCTTGGCGTAAACATAGGGAAGACGACGTGGAAAAAATAAAGTTACAGAATGCTGATTTTTTTTTGAAAAAACTTCTCACCACAATAGCGCAAGATTATGAGTTGTTCTTTGTTTTGCAAAATGGTGCATACTTGAGCTTTTCGAAAGTCTAAAACTTTCGAAAAGGGCCTCTAAATGGTGCTTAAATCTCAAGTTTAGGCTGCCTTTTCGAAAGTTTTAGACTTTCGAAAAGCTCTTTATCGCAAGATGTTCAAGGAGAAACCACTCCTTTTGGAAAAAACCATTTGCAAGTGCAGCGTTTTTCATTGAAATTGCATCGTATTTGTGAGTGTTTACTTTTAAGTTTCGAAACGTGTAGGGGATGAGTATTTTAAGCAAATTGCCCAGATTAAAAAGGATCGACGAGTTGGTGATCACCAGCTTTATCCCTCCATTTTTAGTGGCTTTTTCGGTTTCTTTGTTTGTGTTGTTGATGCAAATGTTGTGGATTTACATCGACGATCTGGCTGGAAAAGGTTTGGGCTTTTTTACAGTTATTGAATTGTTGTCCTACCGAGCGGTGAGTTTTGTGCCTATGGCTTTGCCCTTGGGGATTCTGCTTTCTTCGGTCATGTTGATGGGGAATTATGCAGAGCACTACGAGCTTTCCAGTATGAAATCTGCGGGCATGTCTTTGGTGCGCATCATGCGGCCGCTGTTGGTTTTTGCCCTTTTTGCGGTAGCCTTTTCCTGGTATTGTTCCGATTATATGATTCCTGCCGCCAACCTCAAGTTTGGTTCGCGGATGTGGGACATTCAACAAACCAAACCGGCTTTGCGTCTGGATGTAGGTGTATTCAACGATGACTTTCAGGGTTTCACCATTCACATCGGCAAAAAGATGGGGGATGGTCGCAGCATCAAAGATGTGATCATTTACGACCATACCGAATCGAACTCTGGCAAATACACGGTGATTACGGCCAAGGATGGTGAAATGTTTAGTGCCGAAGGCGGGAATATTTTTGTGATGCGGCTGCGCAATGGCACCCAATGTATTGAATCCAGAGGCTATCAGGCCAGCAGCCAAAGCAAGTACCCCTTTATCCGCACGGGTTTTAAACAATTCACCAAAGTTTTTGACCTGAGTGAGTTTTCGCTGAGCCGCACCAACGAGGAATTGTTCAAACAAAGCCGCCAAACCATGGACTCCCGTGCCCTGAAGGCGGCAGCCGACTCCATGGCCCTCGACATCCATAAGCGCACTGTGGTAGCCGGTAATTATGTGGCCAATTATGTATCTATTTTTAAAGTAGACAGTACTTACCTGCGGGAAGAGCTCAAAAAAGCCAATACCCGGGCAACCGATCAAGCCAGTAATTCCGGTTCCGGCCCTACCCCACTCAATGTTTCGACACCAATCGAATCCACTTTCGATTCTACCCATAGCATCAGCATTGGGGTTGCTCGCTCCACCATTTTGAAAAGGGTCAAACCAATTGGCGTAGTGACCAAATTTGCCGATACCTTTAGTGATGCTGACAAGACCACGCTGCGGGGTCGCGCTGAATCCTCTGCCCGGGGGATTCAAAACCAAACCTTCAGCACCACTGCTTCTTTGGATGCCACCAAAGAAAATCGGGTCAAGTTCATTTACGATTGGCAAATGAAATACAGCATCGCTGCGGTTTGTTTTATCTTTATGTTCATTGGTGCGCCCATGGGAGCCATTGTACGCAAGGGTGGATTTGGGTATCCCCTTCTGGTCTCGATTGTATTTTTTATGCTTTTTGTGATCCTGACTATCTTCTGCCGCAAGATTGCAGAAACTTTTGTTGTATCAGCCTATTTGGCCGCATGGATACCTTGTATTATTTTGATGCCATTGGGTGCCTGGCTGACCTATAAAGCCATGAATGATCAGCCCTTAAATCTGTTTGAGGGCTTGCGTTATTTTTTGCAAAACCTTTTGAAACGATTCAGAAATGCCAAAGCTGTTCAAGGATAATCCTTGGTTTTTTATGGCCTTTGCCCTTTTCCTGGTGGGCGGTGTTCCATTTTTAGCTGCTGATCAAGGTGCTTTGTTGATTCAAGTGAATGATCATCGAAGTCCTGGGGCAGACTTGTTTTTTCGTTGGTTTACCAAAGTTGGTGAAGGTTATGGTTATCTGGTCGTGTTCCTGATTTTATTGGTGTACAAACGCCGAGCAGCCTGGGGCGTTCCTCTTCTTGGAATAGCAGTTTCATTGGTAGCCTGGATAGGCAAAATCTTGTTTCAACATCCTCGTCCGTATTTGTATTTTGAACAACAAGGGCTATTGGCTCAGTTGGAACTGATTCCAGGCGTAAAAGTGCACAAAGGACTAACCAGCTTTCCTTCCGGCCACACCATGGCTGCTTTTGCCTTGTTTTCTTTTTTGGCTTTTTGTTTTCCCCGAAAGCCATGGTTGAGTGTCATCTGTTTTTGCATTGCTTCACTGGTGGGCCTTTCAAGAATGTATCTCGTTCAGCATTTTTTTGAGGATGTATATTTAGGGGCTTTGTTGGGGCTTGGACTGGGGATACTGGCCTATTACATCCTGAATAAAATGGAGCAAAAATTATTGCAAAAAGTCTAAAAGCATGTTTAAACTTTTTTATCTTCCCTTTTAATTCTTCATTTCCTAAACCAAATCCTGTTTGCAGACGCCTCCGAACAACGACCGGGAATTTTTTGACTTGTTGCCCACAGATGCTGAAAAAGCATTTGAATGGTTGTTCCGCAGGTACTTTAGCGAATTGTGTCAAGTGGTTTATCGGGTAGCCCATGATGAACATTTGGCCCAAGATTTGGTGCAAGAGGTTTTGTATGAACTGTGGCGTAAACGGGACAAACTGACTATTTCTAGCTCATTGCGAGCCTACCTCAAGCGCGCAGTGCTCAATCGTACCCTCAACCATTTGCGGGATAACCGCCATTGGACTTCTGAAGAGCGAATGCCCGAAATCGCTGTTGAAGAAAGTGACCCTGTAGACATGCTACGTAGTGAAGAACTGCAAGAATTGGTAGATGCCGCTATCGACGAACTGCCAGAAAAATGCCGGATGGTGTTTGTCCTGAGCCGTTATGAAGAATTATCGTATCGAGACATTGCCACTGAATTGGGCATTGCGGAAAAAACGGTAGAGAACCAGGTGTCAAAAGCACTTAAATACCTTCGTCAGCGACTACTCCCGTATTTAAAAAGTGGAATACTTTTGTTCACCTTTTGGATGGGAAGCTAAAAATCTCGTTGCGTTTGTCTGCTAAACGGCATAATTGAAGGGAAAAACGCTGTGTGGATATAGGGGTATCTGATTTACTTTGTGTCTAAAGGAAAACAAACAGTACTGGACCCCACACAATATTCAGGCCAATGGAAAAAAAGATTCGGATTTTAGCTCAACAGTGGAAAAATGGGGATGTAGATTCCGCCAAGCGTTCAGACGCTGGATCGGACGATGCTGCTCTGAATAAAGAATTGGAGACCATTTGGCAAAAAGCAGGCAATTACAAATCAACATCTTTTGGGCCGGACGTGGAGGCCAATTGGAAAAAGTTCCAGGCCAAAATTCAAGAAGACAACAACGATAGTTTAGAAAATTTTCCCGTTCGTCGCTTAATTCCTCGCGCTTGGTTGGTCGCAGCTTCGATTGCTGCACTATTGGTTATTGGCTGGTGGATAGCTAACTCCAATGCTGACGCCCGTGGATTTAAGTCTTTAGCTACCAATAAACGAGAAATCAAAAAAGTGGAATTGCCTGATCACTCAGTGGTTTGGCTGAGCAACAATAGTGAGTTGAGTTTTGATCCCAAATTAAATCAAAGCAAAGTTCGCAGCGTAAAACTCCGTGGTGAAGCATACTTCGAAGTACAGGCCAATCCACAAAAGCCATTTCGCATCGAAACACCGCATGGTTTAATTGAAGTACTGGGGACTAGCTTCAATGTACGCGCCTTAAAAACAGAACCACATACGGAAGTTCAGGTGATGTCTGGTCGGGTTGCTTTAATGGGCAAGGGTAAAAATGATCAAAGGATTGAAATCCCTGCCAATTTTATAGGCTATTTCCCCTCGACTGAAAAACAAGCCAGTAAACCATCCAGTAATAAAAAGATTTTTACTTCGACCCAAGTCTGGAGAACCCGTAAGATAGAATTATCAGGTCGCACTTTAGGCGAAGCGCAGGAAATCCTGCGCCGGTATTCTGATTTTCGTCTCGAATTCTCTGATCCCCAGATTGCTGATTGCATTTTCACCTGGACTTTTGACTTGGACAATCCTGAATCCAGTTTAAAATTGTTGGCTAAAACAGGATATTTCCATTTAGAGAAAACAAGTTCTACGGTTTTCCGTTTGGAAGGTAAGTCTTGTCCTAAATAAACTTAGGCTAAAGCTAGCTTCATCAACACAGAGCGGTTGTGCTCATTCGCCTCTCGCTTTGCAGAAATCAGCAGTATGAAGGGAAAACTTCTACCCAAGCTGATAATCTTTTGTTTCTTCCTGGTTTCGGCCTTGCAGGCACAAGAAACCCTTGACCGCGTCGTTTCGGTTACTTTTGAAGACCAATCGCCCGCAAAAGCCCTTCAACATTTGCGTAAATCTTTTGACCTAAATATCGTTTTTGCCGACAGCCAATTGCCAAAACGCAACAACTTCCCCCTTAGTTTCAAACGTCAAAGCATTCGAAGCATCCTCAATTCTATTTTGGCCAATACTGGCCTCGCTTTCCATTCCGAACCAGAAGGGATCATCATTACCAGGGTTATGCTTACCCCAAAAATCCGTTCGCGGTATACCATTCAAGGGATTGTAGAAATCGGGGGGAGCGCGGAAACTTTGATTGGCACCAATATTTTCGCCATCAACCACAATGAAGGGACTCACTCCAACGAGCAAGGTGTATTTAGCCTGACCCTTCCCCAAGGGCGTACCCGCATCAGCGTTTCCTACATTGGATTTCATACCGATACGTTTAGCATCAATTTACAACAAGATACCTTTCTCCGGATTTACCTGCATCGGAAAAGTCAACAAATCGAAGGAGTAGTCATTCCTGCTGCAATGCAAGGCGATGGTATGAATATCGGAAAATATAGTTTTGATCTGGAGCAGTTGCAACGGATGCCAAAAATTGGAGGAGAAACCGACCTGATTCGTGCGGTGCAAATGCTTCCCGGGGTTCAAACCGGGCCAGATGGTGTAGGAGGTGTATTCATCCGTGGTGGAGAAGCGGGCCACAACCTCGTGATTATTGACGATGTGCCGGTTTATAATTTTAACCATGCGGTTGGGGTATTGTCCGTTTTTAATACCAGCATTGTTAAATCAGCCGAATTGCTTAAAGGTGCCTTTCCTGCACGTTACGCCGGGCGGCTTTCATCAGTATTGGATGTACGGATGCGCGATGGGAACAAAGAATTCTGGACTGCAAGTGGAGAACTGGGGCTGATATCGGGTCGTTTGACCGTGGAGGGGCCTATTGTCAAAAACAAAAGTTCTTTATTGATAGCTGGTCGCGCCTCTTTGCTGAATTGGATGCTCAAACCCTACTCGGAACATTACAAATCTCGCAAAGGCGAAAAAGGCCAAAGCAGTTATAACTTTTACGATTTTAATGCCAAATTCAACATAGAACTTTCCGCAAAAGATCGCCTTTTTTTCAGTTTCTATCGTGGCCAAGATCATTTTGGCAATACAGGAGACTCCCAGGATACCCTTTCTCTTTTGGTTGATGACCGTTTCGAAATTTATCGTTTCCGGAAAGTTTACCACGAGAAATTGTATTGGACCAACACGGGGAGTTCCTTGCGCTGGAGCCATATCTTAGGGAAAAAACTTTTTTCCAATACAACTTTTACCTTTAGTGAGCTAAATGTCAACATTGCCACTGCCTCAAGTGACACCGTGAATGTATTTTCAGCTGCTGCTCCTAAAATCCACTTTGATGCTGATTATGGCCGTTATTTGTCCAGTATTCGTGATTTTGGCGCCCGCAGTGATTTTCATTGGGACATAGCCCCCGGAAATAAGGTACGCTTTGGCCTACGGGTGCAACACAATCATTTTGTACCTGGCATTCAAGAGTACGATGACGATTTTCAGGAATACATTTCACCAGATGGAAAAATTAGCCGAAGAGTACGTACCACGGGCTGGGCATTTTACCTGGAAAATGAAAGGCGGATGTTGTCTCGGCGTTTGTACCTCAATTATGGTTTAAACTGGTCGGGATGGAATGTGGATCAGCGGAATTACTCTACCCTTGAGCCTCGTTTAGCCCTATCCTATCTTTTGAGTGACTCAACTTATCTTGAGGCCTCCGTCAGCAGAATGAGCCAGTTTTTGCACCTTTTGTCTGGCACCAATGTGGGCTTGCCTACCGACTTGTGGGTTCCTTCTACTGGTAAAATTGGGCCGGAACTGGCCTGGCAATACACCCTGGGTTTTCGAAAAAACCTGAACTTTGGCTGGAATATTGCCCTTGAAGGTTATTACAAAGAAATGAAAAACCTGGTCAATTATTCGGAAGGTGCGGATTTTCTGGATGATTGGGAACAAAACATCACCATTGGATCAGGCCGAGCTTTTGGCATGGATTTTATGTTGCGCAAAAACAATCGAATCATCGATGCTTACATTGCTTACTCCTTGGGGCGTACGGATCGGGTTTTCCCAAAAATCAATCTCGGCGAACGTTACCCTTTCAAGTATGATCATCGACACGATTTGAAAATTTGGAGCGATTTTCGTTTTTCTTCTACAATTGACCTTTCTGCTTCCTGGACTTTCAGCTCTGGGTTGGCCACCAATATACCTCTTGAGGCTTTTACTGTTGAAATCCCAGGTGTACCTCCCGTAACTGTAATTAATTATGGCCCCAAAAACAGCAGGCGATTACCCGCTTATCATCGTTTTGATCTTGGCCTGAATTTCCATTTCACTTCTCCAAAAGGAACTGAGCACAAATTCCAAATTGGTGCTTACAATGTCTATAGTCGTCGCAATCCATTGTACTATCAACTGCGTACTGTATTTGTAGCGGAGAATGGCGTTTTGAAAAAAGATTCTGAGCTGGTTGGGGTACACCTCCTACCTTTTTTACCCTCAATTAACTATTCTATAAAATTTTAGTTAATTTTGTCTAGTTTATTACAAAAAAGGCCAACCATAGCGTCTTTTTTACCGTCATTTCAGCATACAACAATGGTATAATGTGAAAAGACATCTAAATGGCATAGTATTGATCGGGCTTTTGCTCCAATTGTTTGCTTGCGAAAAGCCTCAATTGCCTCTGGAAAATTACACCCCCAGCCTGGTAGTGATTTCTAATTTCAACACTTTGAATGGCATCCAGGTGCAAGTTTCCAAAAGTCAATCCCCTTTGGACAATGGACCTACGGAATACATCAACTATGCTACGGTAGAAATTTGGGAATCGGGCCTTTTACTGGAAAAATTAAATTTAAATGATACTCGGGAGGCAAAAACGCCCTTCTATACCAGTGAACTACTAAAACCCCGTGTAGGAGTAGATTATACCGTTAAAGTGTCGGCTAAAGGGTTTAAAACGGTTACTGCAACCAGCAGAATTCCTGAAAGAGTCAATCTGGACAGCGTGAAAATAGAAAAGCTAAGTGCCATACCAGATGACCCCGGGTACGT
Organism: Chitinophagales bacterium; assembly: GCA_013298445.1. Lineage (GTDB taxonomy): Bacteria > Bacteroidota > Bacteroidia > Chitinophagales > Saprospiraceae > Haliscomenobacter. Next base: position 18,011 of record JAAFHQ010000001.1, read on the forward strand.
ACGGTACACATTTGATTTGTCCATTTATTTCACCGATCCTCGCCTGGAGCGCAATTTCTACCACGTCAATGTTTTTCAAAAAAATGTAGTCATCCTAAAGGACGGAGTAGAACAAATAGAACAAATTAAAAAATTATCTTTTAGCTCTGCAATTAACACCAATTACATCGTCGCCAATTATGATGGCGGATTTTTAATTGAAGACAAACCCATTGATGGCAATGCGATCCGGATTCCAGTTCCAATCAGCATTCGCATGCCAGCAGGTATACAGAATCTTGACGAAATGATTGTTGAGCTGCGTTCGGTATCAGAAGAATATTACCTGTTTCACTCTACCGTTAGCCGCCAGCAGAACAACAACGACCAACCTTTCTCCGATCCCGTGGTGCTGTACAATAATATTCGTAATGGGCAGGGGGTATTTGCAGGTTATTCACAAGCCGAAAAGATTGTAAGCTTAAAACCACAATAGCTTAATCTAGTTTTTGTCATCATTCAGCGACTTTCTTTTCTTTTTTTTCATTTTTTCCCAAAAAAATGTGCATCGGCGTGGGGGTAAGCCGATTCTTATGTGTCAAGGTTGTGTTGATTCAAAATAATCTACACTATTGAAAAAACTCTTGACTCATGACCATATATGCCAGCAATACCCGCAAAAAGAATTTGGGCAATAGTTTAGAAGCCAAAATGGCTTTCATTGAGCGTTACCCCTTGTTTTCTTGCCTTAGCCCAGAAGAAAAAATGCAATTGGCCAACCTAATGGAGCATCGCGAAAAATCGCGTTACGGCTACATTTACGAGGCGGGAGAGGGCTCAGATGTGCTCTATTTGCTGGCAGAAGGAGCCATCAAAATTGGGGCCACTTCACACGACGGCAAAGAGGTCATCAAAGCCTTGATCCATCCTTTAGCCATGTTTGGCGAACTTGGACTGGTCGGCGAAGTACGTCGGCAGGAATTTGCCCAGGCAATGAAAGAAGAAGTTGTTTTGTTTGCCGTCAAAGTAGAGGAATTCCGCCGCTTGATGCGCCAGAACTTTGAATTGTGCAACCGGGTGATGCTTTATTTGGGTAACCGCCTGAGTTTGGCTGAGCAAAAAATGGAGTCCCTGATTTTTAAAGACGCCCGTACCCGGATTGTAGATTTCATCAAGGATTCAGTTTCCGATCGGGGTCAACGGGTAGGTTATGAAATGCTCCTACGGCATTCCCTCACCCATCAAGATATTGCCAACATCACTTGTACTTCCCGTCAAACCGTAACCCTGGTACTCAATGAATTGCGCAAGTCCGACCTGATTTACTTTAACAGAGGTAAGATTTTGGTAAGGGATTTGGCGAGATTGATGTGATGAATGATGAGTGATGAGTGATGAGTGATGAGTGATGAGTGATGAATTTTAGGGCAGAGCCAATTCATCATTTATCACTCATCATTTATCACTCATCATTTATCACTCATCATTTCCCTCTAAGTATTTCCCTCGAAATCACCAGCTTCTGAATCTCGCTGGTGCCTTCACCTATGGTGCACAATTTGGCATCGCGGTAGAATTTTTCAACTGGAAAATCCTTGATATAGCCATACCCACCGTGAACCTGCACGGCATCAGTAGATACTTCCACGGCAGTTTCCGAAGCGAAGTATTTGGCCATCGCTGAAAGTTTAGTTACATTTTTACCTTGATCCTTCAATTCACCTGCCTGACGCACCAAAAGTTCTGACGCTTCAATTTTAGTCGCCATATCTGCCAGTTTAAAGCTGATGGCTTGGAAATTGGCGATGGGTTGTCCGAATTGATGGCGCTCTTTGGCGTACTTCAGGGAGGCTTGATAGGCTCCTTTGGCAATACCTAAAGAAAGGGCAGCGATAGAAATGCGCCCTCCATCCAGAATTTTCATGGACTGGATAAAGCCCTCCCCTTCTTCACCCAGGATTTGGCTTTTGTGTACCCGACAATTGTCAAAAATCATCTCGGCGGTTTCGGAGGCCCGCATGCCGAGTTTGTTTTCTTTCTTGCCAGCATAAAAACCAGGAGTGCCTCTCTCCACCACAAATGCAGTCATCCCGTGGCTATCCAGCAATTCTCCGGTACGCACGATCACCACTGCAACATTACCGGACGCACCGTGCGTGATGAAGTTTTTAGCACCATTGATGACATAATAATCTCCATCGCGCTCAGCAACACATTTCATACGGCCAGCATCGCTACCTGTATTGGGCTCGGTAAGTCCCCAGGCACCAATCCATTCTCCGGAGGCCAGTTTTGGCAAGTAGCGATGTTTTTGTTCTTCGTTGGCGAAAGACAAAATATGGTTGGTACACAGCGAATTATGGGCTGCGACGGATAGACCAATTGATCCACATACCTGGGAGATCTCCTCAATGACCGTGATGTATTCCTGGTATCCCAGGCCTGCTCCACCGTAATGTTCGGGCACCAATACACCCAAAAAGCCATAGTGACCCATTTGGTGAAACAAATCCACCGGAAAATGAGAAGCTTCGTCCCATTCCATCACGTGGGGTCGAATGTAGGTTTCTGCAAAATCACGGGCACTCTCCTTGATTAATTGCAAGTTTTCCAAGGTTTCAACATTCATAAAACTATATTTTGCACCTGCTACACGATTTGGTCAATCTATGATGACAACCGCACAGCGATAGTTGTTTCCAAAAGCTCATTTATAATAAAACAGCTTTTGAATTGTTCAGTTTAGAGGGAAAAATCTTGCTTTGAACGTAGGCTTTTTTATCCAGTTCGGATTTATCGTTTTTCCTGGCCTTTGGCACTTCCTTGAAAAGGGGGGCTTTTTTGTTCTACAAAGCCCAATGCTCTGCGCATTTTTTGATTGATGCTGGTATTTTCAAAGATCCCAGCAAATTGCTTCGACATCGGACCATAGGCAAACACCGGAATCATACTCGCGGTGTGATTGATCGTAGTAAAGGCCGTTTCAACTTTGTTCATTTTGGAACCTGGATTCAGCGCCATACCGCCACACTCGTGATCAGCCGTTACAATCACCAGGGTATTTCCCCGAGAGCGAGCAAAATTTAAAGCCTCTCCAACGGCGCGGTCAAAATCCAGGGCTTCCTTAATCGCCAGTTTTCCATCGTTGGCATGACAAGCCCAATCGATTTGTGAGCCCTCAATCATGATGAAAAAACCTTTGTCTTTGCCGCGTTTTTCCAGGAACTCCAATCCACGCCGGGTAGCATAAGGCAAATAATCGCGGCCAGCAGCAACATTGAGCGGGTGTTTATCGGCAGTGAGGTAGATCAAGTTCTCCGAAGGATCCCAGCGCATTTCATGTAAATCCTCCTGGGAATAATCGGTTACTTTATACCCCTTTTGCGCAAACTCCTCGTATAGATTACGGTTGTCTATTTCCCGGCGGTCAAAATACTTTTTCCCTCCTCCGATCAGAAGATCCACCGGAGTTTTAAGCATATCCACTGCAATCTCTTCATATTGCTCCCGCGATACCACATGGGCAATGAAGGCAGCTGGAGTAGCATGAACAATGGTGGAAGTGGCAATCAAACCAGTAGCCAGGCCATTTTCTTCTGCTTCTTCCAGAATGGTTTTAACCCCCAAAGTGTCTTTATCAACACCAATGGCGCCGTTAAAGGTTTTGATGCCACAGGCAAAAGCGGTAGCTCCAGCAGCCGAATCGGTCACCAAATCATCGTAAGAGTAGGATTTATGAAAACCCAGCACTGGCATTTGTTCCAGATTGAGTTTGGCATTGTTGCTGAACATGGCCGCACTGATCTGGGACAAGCCCATCCCGTCACCGATCAATAAAATGACGTTTTTGGGTTTTTCGGGCAGAGCGTTTTCAACGGGTGCCGTGCTCCCACAAGCCCAAAACAGAAAACTCAGGCTACCCAGTAGCAACATTTTACCCGATATTTGTTGTAGCAATCTTCTCAACATCGCATCTCCAGATTAGATTTGGGGAAAATAACCAATTATATTCAATTGAACGGCTTTTAAAAATGCTAAATTGGGGAGCAAAGATAAAAATTTGCAGGCATTGCCAGCCAAGTTCAATGTTTATCTTAACATTTCCTTTAGTAACCTTACCGCCGCTTCTCCTGTCTTACTGTTTAATTTGCTCACCAGTTTAAAGATTACCATGGGAACTGAAATTACCAAACCTCGTTTTTTTGCTTTACTGACAACCTTGTCGCTGTTGGTCGCAGGTGCGCTAAGCGCCCAAAATCCTTCCATTTTCAACACATTGGGGCAAGTTGCCAACCAGGAAGTAACCATGGTTCTGGATTTTGAGTCATTAAATGAATTGCGCAAGAAAGATGAATCTTTTCCGGCCCAGATAAGGTACAAACAGGCCAATGGAGATTCCCTTTCATGGAATGTAAAACTGAGTGTAAGAGGCCGATACCGCCGACTTTTTTGTGATTTCCCTCCACTTAAGGTTGTTTTCCCCAAAAAAGACTTGCAAGCTAAAGGCCTCGCCAATTTTAACGACCTGAAATGGGTAACCCACTGCTTTGAAGACCACGAATCGGATGAACATCTGCTGCGGGAATACCTGGCCTATGGCTTGTACCAGCAAATTTCACCTTATAGCTATCGTACACAACTGCTAAAAGTGACCTACATCAACACCCATAAGCCCAATCAAAAGATAGTCCGTTTTGCTTTCATTGTAGAAGATGACGCCGAAATTTCACAACGCCTGAGGCTTAAAGAATGTAAAGATTGTTTTGTCGCCCACCGCGATTCACTCGATCTGAAAAGTGAAAACAGCGTCGCCGTTTTTCAATACATGATTGGCAATACCGACTGGAGCATTACCAAAGGTCAAAAAAACGTGAAGTATTTTAAACCGCTCAGTGGCGGCAAAATGGTCGTTATTCCACATGATTTTGATTTCAGTGGCTTTGTTGATGCGGGTTATGCTGTGCCTGCAACAGGTACAAACATTCAAACCGTAAAAGAGCGGGCGTTTTTAGGGTTTAAAGCGGATAAGGCCATTTGGAATGAGACCTTGGATTTGTACAAAAGCAAACAAAACGCCTTCATCCAGTTCATCGAGGCTTTTCCCCATTTGAAGGAAAATTCAAAAAAAGAAAGCATTCGGTACCTCAACTCCTTTTTCTCACGAGACGCGGGCAAGTTACTGGCTTCACAGAGCAACTAGAATCAAGTACAACACTCCAGCACTGATAACCAGGCCGAAACCCCTCAAAGCAGCTTTCCGCAAGGACGGAACACCACGAATCAAACTGACGCTCAGTTTGAAGATCGAGTTGGAAAAAATAGCAGCGAGAATCAAGCCTCGGGCTACCTTACTCTGTTCGGGGTGTACTGCAGCCCATTTGGCCGTACTCAAAGTGATGGCATCAATATCGGCAATCCCCGTAATGGCTGCACTGACGTACGCCATGGAAGCGTTCAGCCATTCGCGGGTATAATACATCAGTAAGGTAGTGGCAATGTACAACCCAGCAAAGAACAAGGCGTTTTTAATGTCCAGCGGATTCCCGGCATCCAGTGCCCCGGTTTGAACCTGCTCCTCTTTGCGCCAACTGATGAACGCAGGAACAACACTAGCCAGCAACATCATGGCCAGGGGTAAAATCAACAACTTGGCCACCGGAAAGGCAAAAATGGTGGTCAAAATAAAAACCCGTACCAGCATAACCGAAGAGGCCAGTACAATTCCGGCACCGTAGACAGGTCCATATTCAGGCTTCTCCCGACTACGTGAAGCAAAAACCCAGGCAATCATCGTGGATGAAAACAAGCCCCCAATCAAGGCCGACAGCAAAATCCCTTTGTTGGGGCTACCAAATTTCAACAAAAGATAACCACCAAAATTAAAGGTCAGGACTACCACCACAATCAAACCCAAGTCCCGCACATTGATGGAGTTATCAGGGCCAAAAGTTTGATTGGGCAGCATAGGTAAAATCAGCAGTGCTAGAATGATGAATTTGATAAAAGCAAATAATTCTTCATTGGTTAATTTTCTGACGATGTTGTGGAGTTGTTCCTTGAGGGATAAAATGGTCGTGATGATCACTACAGCAGCCAAGGCTTCCTGGAAATAACGATAGGCAATCAAAATGCCCAAAAAGAAGGTTAGCAACATACCCAATTCCGAAGTCAAGCCGAGCCTTTGATGTTGAGCCTGGATGAAGTAGGCAACCCCGATCAGCCCTATAAAACCCAGGGTAGCGGCCAACAACAGGTAAACATGGGTGTGTTGGGCCAATTCTCCAACGATGAATCCGGCCAGGGCGATCAGGGTAAAAGTTCGAAGTCCACCCAAATGGGCAGCCTCGCCATGGGTATTAAACTCTCGCTCCAGTCCAATGATCAAGCCCACTCCACTGGCCACCAAAAGGCCAATGACAAAAGATCCAAAGGGGTTGTTAAAAAAGTCTGATATGTTCAATTGCCAACGGTTTTTCCATTAAATATGCAAAATTTTGGCCTAACCTACTAATTTATTTAACTTGCCTCTATGAAATGCAATGAATAGAGCGTTTAAAATTCTTTTAGGATTTTGAAAGATTTCATGAACAAGTTCCCTGCTCTGTTTTGTTGCAGCGTCTGACAAATTACTTTATGGAACAAAAAATCACAATTCCCGATTCCCAACTCATTCTAATGGTCAAAAACGGTGACCGTGCTGTAATCCCTTTGCTCTATCAACGTTATTCTTCTGCACTTTATGGATTAATCGTAAAGACAATAGGAAATCAAGAAGATGCGTCGGAGATACTCCAGGACGTGTTCATCAAAATATGGCAAAGGGGAAATCAGTATCAGGAAGACAAGGGTTCACTACTGGGTTGGATGATGCGCATTGCTAAAAATGCGGCATTGGACCACACCCGATCACGCGTGGTTTCACAACGATCGAAAACCGATCAAATGGATAACTTCGTATCTGATGTTAAGGGCCCCAAATCTGAAGCGCTGATTCCCGATGTGGGTTTGCGCAAAGTGCTTGACCGAATGGATGAACGTCACCGTCAAATGATTGACTTGTTGTACTACCAAAATTATACGCAATCCGAAGTTGAAGAACTGCTGGGGATACCTCTGGGTACGGTAAAAACGCGTGCCCGGGCCGCCATCGGCGAGTTGCGGAAAATTTTGCGCAATGAAAAGCTGTAAGGCGAGATTTTGTGAACCTAAAAGAGCACAAACAAACCGTGACCTTTTGATTTTACCGCTCAAGTGCGGATCGTTTAAATAGGTTTGTTGTCTCTTAATGAATAAATAACCATTAATCCTCTAACAAGTGGAAAAATTCAATATTCAGGAATATTTGGATAGTGGCGTCATAGAAATGTATGTTTTGGATCAATTGAGTGACGCAGAAAGGGAGGAAGTTGAAAAACTGGCTGCCCAATATCCAGAAATTCGGGAAGAAATCGTGGAGGTAGAAGAGGCCATGGGAACTTACCATACCCTGGAAGGCCTAACCCCACCTGATCATATTTTGTCCAATATCATGGCCGCTACTGCAGTTGGTTCGGTTGCTGCTGTAGAAAGCAAGGTAACTCCATCGCCCAAACGTACTTTATCGACCCTTTGGCCAATGGCCGCGGGTATAGTAGGTTTAGCCCTGGCAACCTGGATGTACATTGGCAAACAATCGGCTCAACAAGAGCTGGTTACGCTGCAAAAAACGACTGAAGATTTACGTGCTAACCAAAAAGTGCTTGGCGACAGATTGCAAGGTTCTGAGCAGGCGTTGAATGAACTTAAAGGTGCCTGTTGTGCGGAAAAACTGGTGGTTAAAGCGGCTGATCAACCCATTGCGTCCGTGTACTGGAACAAAAATGCTCGATTGGCGCATTTGAAACTGGAAAACCTCGCTGATCCTGGAAAAGACAAACAATACCAATTGTGGGCCTTCGTAGGTGGAAAACCTGTAAGCATTGGGGTAGTGGATTGGGAAGCGCTCCAAAAAGGATTGGTTACTTTTGAGTTCAAAAACAAACCCGAAGCCTTTGCCATTTCCCTGGAAAAATTCGGGGGATCACCCGTGCCTACCGCTGTCAAAGGTGCAAGTGATGCTGTTGTAAATCAAGGTTAAACCTAAATTTTCTATATCGCTCCAAATTTTGCTAGTTTTACCTCATCAAAAAACCGTCTGGTTATGAGGAATAGATTAGCAAAATTTGGATTGATGATCCTGAGTCTCCTGTCCATTGCTGCAATGGACCAACCTGCTGAAAACTTCAACGATTACCCCGTTTACGAGGGTACCGATCTCGGGCTTAGCTATACCGCCAAGTCTTCCACCTTCAAAGTATGGTCGCCTCCTGCGGCTCAACTTGTACTCCGCTTTTACGAGCAGGGCCTGGGTGGAAAAGTTTCCAAAACTGTAAAAATGAAAAAAGGCCCCCAAGGTACCTGGGTGGCTGTGGTAAAAGGCAACCTGCAAGGTCGTTATTATACGTTTCAAGCCCAGATCGGTGGCAAATGGTACGACGAGGTGCCCGATCCTTATGCTTACGCGGTAGGTACCAACGGCAAAAGAGCACAAGTCGTGGACCTAAAAACGACCAATCCTTCCGGCTGGAATTACGATACCCGCCCCAACCTCAAAAATCCTACCGATATCATTTTGTACGAGTTGCACTTGCGTGATTTATCCACTCACCCTTCTTCGGGCATCAGCAACAAAGGCAAATACCTGGGGCTGACCGAGGAAAAAACCCGCAACCCCGAAGGCCAGTTCACCGGACTGGAGCACCTCAAGGAGCTGGGCATCACCCATGTGCACTTGTTGCCCGTTTTTGATTACCTCTCGGTCGACGAATCGAAACTCAACGAACCTCAATTCAACTGGGGTTATGACCCTCAAAACTACAATGTGCCCGAAGGCAGTTACAGCAGCAACCCAGCTGATGGGGCAGTGCGCATCCGCGAGTTCAAACAAATGGTGAGTGCCTTGCACAATGCGGGTATCAGGTTGGTGATGGACGTGGTGTACAACCACACGGGAGCTACCGGGCCTTCCAACTTCAACCAATTGGTACCGGGTTATTACTACCGCCAAAATGACAAGGGTGGTTTTTCGGACGCTTCAGCCTGTGGCAATGAAACTGCTTCGGAGCGCCCGATGGTCCGAAAATTCATCATCGAATCCGTTTTGCATTGGGTCAAAGAATACCATGTGGACGGCTTCCGCTTCGACCTCATGGGCATTCACGACATCGAAACCATGAACCAGATCAGCAAAGCGGTACATGCTGTTGATCCTACCATTTACCTCTACGGGGAAGGTTGGACAGCCGCGGCCTCTCCCCTACCCGACGATCAAAAAGCCATCAAAGCCAATGTACTAAAGTTGGACAAAGTGGCAGCATTTAGTGACGACATGCGTGATGCCATTCGGGGCCATGTCTTTACCCATACCGAAAAAGGCTTTGTCAGCGGCAAGCCTGGTTTGAAAGAAAGTGTAAAATTTGGGGTAGTCGCTTCCACCTGGCATCCCGAAGTGGATTATTCCAAAGTCAACTATTCCAAAGCCCCCTGGGCAAATAGCCCCGATCAAACCATCACCTACGCCTCCTGCCACGACAACCACACCCTCTGGGATCGCCTGGCCATCAACAATCCCATGTTGCTGGACGAGGAACGCATCAAAATGTACCGTTTGGCCATCTCCATGGTCCTCACTGCCCAGGGTGTGCCCTTCCTGCATGCGGGTACGGAAATGGTGGTCACCAAAAAGGGCGAGGAAAACTCCTACAACAAACCCGACGAAATCAATCAGTTGGATTGGACCCGAAAATACCAATACAAAGAGATTTTTGATTACACCAAAAACCTGATTGGCCTGCGCAAAATCCATCCAGCTTTCCGCATGACCTCAGCGGCCATGATCCGGGAACACTTGAAGTTCCTCCCCACGGAGGACGATAACCTGACCGGTTTTCTCATTTCCAACCACGCCAACGGCGATCCCTGGCATACCATTGCCGTGATTTACAATGGTTCAGATAAGGTACACCCGGTCATTTTGCCCTATTCAGAGTGGAAAGTAGTGGGCAACGGCATTGCCATCGACATCAAAAATCCACCCGTAATTCGCAACTCTGGTGTGTTGGTTCCCGCATATTCAGCGTTAATCCTTTATTCTGCAACTGCTCCTGGACAAAGTGGAGGGATGGAGAAATAATCTTAACTTCGCGCGGATTTTTATTTTCCTTGTTAAATTAATCAAAGTGAAAAATCAAAGCATTTTACTACTGAGTTTGTTGCTCTTGCTGGGCTTTGTAGCCTGCAAAAATGACGGGAAGAACGACGGGGACACCAAAGTTTTGGGCCCCAATGACGTATTTGAAGTGGATGCGCCACCCATCACTGGCCCAGAATCGATTGCCGAAGTCGAAAAACTGGTCAAAAGTATTGATGGGGTAATGGATAGTATGAATGTGGCTGGTCCCAATTATGTCTTTAATGGCAACGAAAAGACCGAAGTGATGGTCTATTCCTACGAGGGAATGCCACAAATGATTTATTGCAAAGCACCAAACCTGGAAAGCTGGTACTACCTCAAGGACCGCCGCCCAGTGTACCTGAAGGAACTTGTTTTGACTGAAGATGGTTTTGTTCAAAACCGCTTTTATTACGGTCCGAAAGAGCTCATCGGTGCCGAAAGTCGCAAAGGTGCTTCACCGGATGCGACCAACGACGGCGCTGCCAAAAGATATCGTGGTGCAAAAGACGATTTCCGCCTGTCTGGCGAAGCGGCGACTGGTAAGGTTTTGGAATATCTTTATGGTAAAATGAAGTAAGTTGAGAAGTTGAGGGGTTGAGAAGTTTAGGCTACCGCGAGCGACTTAGGCAAGGACATTGTCAAAATCGCTCGCGGCAGCCTAAACTTCTCAACCCCTCAACTCCTCAACTTTTTTCCTATTTTTGCCACTCAATCTACAACATACCCGGACAAATGAACATTGTCAACATCATTCAGCAAGGCGTCGTCCAAGGCGCTGCGCAATTGTACAATCTGGAAATCAAGGCGGAAGACTTTCCCCTGAGCACGACCCGTAAAGAGTTTGAAGGAGATTATACGCTCGTTGTTTTCCCTTTTACCAAACACGTCAAAAAAAGCCCCGAGGCCATCGCCCAGGAATTGGGCACTTTTTTGGTGGAAAAGGTTCAGTACATCAAGGATTTTAACGTCATCAAGGGTTTTTTGAACCTGGTGGTCGACGATCAGTACTGGCGGGAGTTTTTAGAAGACATTTACCAAAATCCACAATACGGCACCCAGCCAGCCAATGGCCGCAAGGTGATGGTGGAATATTGTTCCCCCAATACCAATAAACCCTTGCACCTGGGGCACATCCGCAATATCCTGCTGGGTTGGTCTGTGAGCAAAATTTACGAAGCAGCGGGTTATGATGTGGTGCGGGTGCAAATCATCAATGACCGGGGCATTGCCATTTGTAAAAGTATGCTGGCCTGGAAAAAATTCGGCGCTGGTGCTACGCCCGAATCGACAAATACCAAAAGTGACCACTTTGTAGGCGACTTCTACGTGTTGTTTGAAAAGAAATTCCAGGAAGAATACAAAACCTGGCAGCAAAGTGAGGAAGCCCTGGCCATTTACACCGAAAAGAAAAAAGGCGAACAAAGCCCTGAAGAGTTTTTCAAAACCTACAAGGACCAATACTTCAACCTATACAGCACCCTGGGCAAAGAAGCCCGCGAAATGTTACTCGCCTGGGAAGCCCACGATACGGACACCATCGAGCTTTGGAAGCGGATGAATGGCTGGGTGTACGCTGGTTTTGATTCCACTTTTGACAAACTGGGCGTCACTTTTGACAAACTTTACTACGAATCCAATACCTATTTGCTTGGGCGTGAAACCGTCGATCAGGGTTTGAACTCGGGAGTCTTTTTTCGGCTTGAGGACGGCTCGGTGTGGATCGATTTAGAGGACGCCAAATTGGATAAAAAATTGGTGCTGCGCAAAGACGGCACCTCGGTATACATCACCCAGGACATTGGTACCGCCCAAATGCGTTACCAGGATTTTGGGGCGGAGAAGATGATTTACGTGGTTGCCGACGAACAAAACTACCACTTCCAGGTGCTTTTTGAGATCATGAAACGCCTGGGTGAGCCTTATGCTGGTGGTTTGTACCATTTGTCTTATGGCATGGTGGATTTGCCGAGCGGCAAAATGAAATCGCGGGAAGGTACCGTAGTAGATGCCGACGACCTGATTGCTGAAGTCGTTCAGGAAGCCTGGGAGAACAGTAAGGAACGGGGCTCTTTGGCCGATATGACCCCAGAAGCGCAACAGGAAGTCATTCGTAAAATTGGTTTGGCCGCTTTGAAGTTTTTCATCGTCAAGGTGCATCCCAAAAAACGCATGATTTTTGACCCCAAAGAGTCGGTCGACTTGCAAGGGCAAACGGGGCCATATGTACAAAACGCCTTCGTACGTTGTAGTTCCATGCTCAACAAAGCTGGAAATCCCGACCTGAGTGCCGCCAAGGAGTACACTACCCTGGAAACTGCCGAAAAGGACATCATTGCCCAACTCTACCAGTTCCCGGAAATGATCAAGCAGGCTGCTGAAACCTACGACCCCTCTATGGTGGCGATGTACAGCTATGAACTGGCCAAGGCTTTCCACCGCTTCTGGCACGATTATCGCATCCTGCAAGCAGACTCAGAAGCGGCCAAAGCCTTCCGGATTCAGTTATCGATCTCAGTGCGGAATGCCCTGCGGATGGGTCTGGATTTGCTGGGGATTGAGACGCCGGAGCGCATGTAGAGACGCAAATTATTGCTACTCTGTTTTGAGAAAAACTACTTTATCATTGAATCCCTACAACCAAACAAATATGAGTGCCGACAATCCATTGCTTGAAAAAGAAGAACGTTCACTGAATTTTATCGAGCAAATCATCGAAGAAGACATTGCCAACGGCAAACACGCTGGTCGGATTCACACCCGCTTCCCACCAGAGCCCAATGGCTATCTCCATATCGGCCACGCCAAGGCCATCACTGTGAATTATGGCATTGCCCAACGTTTTCAGGGTAAATTCAACTTGCGCTTTGACGATACCAATCCGGTTACCGAAGATGTAGAGTATGTCGACAGCATACGCGCCGATGTACGCTGGTTGGGTGCCGAGTGGGACAATGAGTTTTATGCTTCGGATTACTTCCCTCAATTGTATGCGTATGCCGTTGAGCTGATCAAAAAAGGCCTGGCCTACGTCGACGATTCCACTAAAGAAGAAATCGAAGCACTGAAAGGCAACCCAGCCGTACCTGCGCAAGCAAGTCCCTACCGCAGTCGATCCATTGAAGAGAACCTGGACTTGTTTGAACGCATGAAAAACGGGGAATTCCCTGATGGTGCCCGCGTACTGCGTACGATGGGTGACCTGAGTTCGCCCAACATGCACATGCGTGACCCCATCATGTACCGCATCAAACACGCCCACCACCACCGCACCGGCGATCAGTGGTGCATCTATCCGATGTACGATTTTGCCCACGGCCAAAGTGACTCAATCGAAGGCATCACGCATTCCTTGTGCTCTTTGGAGTTCATTCACCACCGCCCCTTGTACGAGTGGTACATCGAAAAGCTGGGCATTTTCCCCAGCCGTCAGATCGAGTTTGCCCGCATGAATGTGGCGTACCTGATCACCAGCAAGCGCAAACTGCTCAAATTGGTGACTGAAGGCCATGTGACTGGCTGGGATGACCCACGCATGCCTACCATTTCCGGGATGCGTCGCCGTGGTTATCCAGCCCAAGGCATCATCAATTTCTGCGAACGCGCCGGGGTAGCCAAACGCGACAACACCATTGAATACGGCTTATTGGAGTTTTCGGTGCGCGAAATCCTGAACCAAAAGGCCACCCGTGCCATGGCAGTGCTTGATCCCCTCAAGGTGGTCATTCTCAATTATCCGGAAGGCCAGGTAGAGCAGATGGAGATTGAAAACAACCCTGAAGATCCTAACGCCGGGCTGCGCAGCATTCCTTTCTCTCGTGAAATTTACATTGAGCGGGAAGACTTCATGGAGGAGCCGCCTAAAAAGTTCTTCCGACTTTCGCCCGGTGGGATGGTGCGATTGAAAGGAGCTTACATTATTCAGTGTGATGTCGTGCTAAAAGATGAGAATGACCAGATCACTCAACTATTTTGTACTTATTTCCCGGATAGCCGTTCGGGTTCAGATACTTCTGGCCTAAAAGCCAAGGGGGTACTGCACTGGGTATCGGCGGCCCAAGCCATTGATGGGGAAGTCCGGATGTACGATAAGCTGTTCACTGATCCAGAACCAACCAACCACGAAGACCGCGATTACCTGGAGTTTGTCAATCCCGACTCGCTCAAAGTAATCCCGAATGCCAAATTGGAGCCCAGTCTGGCCCAGGCCAACGCTGGCGACAGTTTCCAATTCTTGCGGATGGGGTATTTCTGTGCCGATCAGGACACTACAGCGGAGCACCCTGTGTTCAACCTTACGGTGGGTTTGAAGGATGGCTATAAGCCTTAATAATTAAATTTGTACGGAACCAAAAGTATCCTTAAACTTGTTTTATTATCTGAACTTTCTTGAACAAAAACCCAATTAAAAATGAATGAATATCCTTTTGTAAGTGACCAGAGACAAACTTCCATCGAAGCGGAGCAGGCTCGTTTCATTACCAAAGTATACGGCTGGATGTCGATTGGCCTGGCACTGACGGGTACAGTGGCTTATTTTGTAGCCAGTTCTCCAATTTTGCTCCAAATGATTTTTGGAAATAGATTGGTATTCTGGGGACTAGTCATCGGGGAGCTATTGATGGTGGGCTATCTGGCTGCTGCCGTAACGCGCATGTCCGCAGCCACGGCTACGCTGGTATACATGCTGTATGCGGTGCTCAACGGGGTGACCTTGTCGGGCATCTTTATCATGTACACGGGCGCGTCTATCGTGGGCACCTTCTTGATAACGGGAGGAACTTTCGCAGCAATGAGCGCTTACGGCTATTTCACCAAACAGGACCTGACCAGAGCGGGTAATTTGCTCTATATGGCCTTGATCGGTTTGGTGATTGCCACAGTTGTGAACATCTTTTTCCGCAACCCGATCATGTACTGGATCATCACCTATGCGGGTATTCTGATCTTTGTAGGCTTGACGGCTTATGATACCCAGAAGATCAAGCAGATGAACATCATTGGGAATGAGGGCACCGAAGAGGATCATAAGGAAGCCATTATGGGGGCCTTGACGCTGTATCTGGACTTTATCAACCTGTTTTTGTACTTATTGAGGTTGTTCGGACGCTCAAATGATTGATAAAAATTGGGCCCTGTTCAGGAAATTCTTCCTTCCATTTTTGAGCAGGGCTCCAGCTTTTCACTGACTACTTTTCCTTTCTCTGGTTTAGTCACCTTACCCAAAAGCCTGGTACTTCTTCAAAATCTTATACAACTGCTCTGGCCGAAACGGCTTAGTAACACAATCATTGAAACCACAATTCAGGTATTCCTCCTGAAATTCGACTGAAGCCTCAGCTGTAAAAGCAATGATGGGGATGTTGCGCTTTCGATCATCGCTAAATTGTCTAATCACCTGGGTTGCTTCTTTTCCGTCCACATTGGGCATTTGAATGTCCATGATGATCGCATCAAAATCATCTTTTTTTATACAATCAATAGCCTCTTGGCCATCTTGTGCAAGGGTATATTTTGCTCCCCATTTTTTCAGAATCGCGGTTAACACAAGTGCATTCACGTCGTTGTCTTCAGCAATTAAAAAGGTCATTCCTTGCAAGTTCATAGGTGGTGTAGCAGGAATATCCGCAGCATTTGCAGCGGAGAGAATGCCATGTTTATCGTAACTCATTTCCACTGAAAAAGTTGATCCCTGCCCGAGACGGCTTTCTACAGAGATGTTTCCACCTTGCTGCTCAACCAATTTTTTACTGATGCTTAGGCCCAATCCTGTTCCTCCATATTTTCGGGAAGTACTCACATCGGCCTGGGTGAAATCATCAAAAACTTGCTCGAGCTGTTCCGCAGCAATCCCCACACCAGTGTCTTTTACGGTGAATTTTACCCGTACACTACTTTTCGTTTCCTCCATTAAGTGATAGGCCAACTCCACCGAGCCCTTATCCGTGAATTTAATGGCATTGGATAAAATATTAGATAGAACCTGGCTAAGTCGGAAATAGTCACCGATTAAAAGATGCTTGATGCGCGAATCGGGAACAAATGTCAATGTTATGGTTTTGTCCTTGGCACTGTTTTCAAAAAGCCGGAATACATGTGAAGTTACTTTAGCCAAATCGAAAGGAATACGTTCTAAAACGAGTTTTCCTGACTCGATTTTTGAAAAATCAAGAATGTCCGAAACGATGCTGGACAGGTGTTGGGCCGAAAACTTTAGAGTATCCAGGTATTCACGTTGAGTAGGGCTGAGTTGTTCTTCCATGAGTAAGTCAGCAATGCCGATCACCCCATTAATCGGCGTCCTGATCTCGTGGCTCATGCTTGCCAAAAACTCTGATTTAGCAATTGCGGCCTGTTTCTGAGCCGTAACGTCTTGGTCTGTCCCTTTCAGACCTATGATCTGCCCCTCACTATTTCTGATCGCCTCTCCGATACAAGCGATATATTTCACCCGGCCATCCTTAAAAATTGCTCGATGTTCAACATGGAATTGTACTCCTGTATGCACAGTATTTTGTATGGCCTCATCCAGTTTGATGAGATCCACAGGATGGCATTTTTCCCGCCATGCTCCAAGCAACTGCTCATCAGGACAATTCTCCAGCTCAAAGATGCGGTATGTTTCTTTTGACCAATGCAATTCTCCGCCCGACAGATTGAATTCCCAGCTGCCAACCTGGGCAATGGCCTGGGCTTCTTCATACAATGCCTGGCTTTGCAGGATTTGAGCCTCAGCCCTTTTGCGTTCGGCAATTTCTTCTTGCAGCTTGATGTTCTTTTTTCTAATAATATTGTATAAAAATGCGCCAACTATTAATAAACAACTTACCAATATTAAAATGATGACAACCATAATATTGTAGTTGCGCTGACTATCTATTTCGGTCTGCTTCAGGATTAATGCCTGTTCCCTTTGTTTGCTTTTAAGTTCAATGTTTTCGAGGTCAAATAAACCTCTTATTTCGGCAATTTTCTCTGCGCTGGTTGTATTGTACAAACTGTCATTGGCATCAATAGCTAAATAGAGGTATTTGTTCGCGGAAGAAATATCGCCCGTTTTTTCTCTCAATTCTGCAAACAACAAATTTACATCTCGCCTTAACTCTGGCGAGGCTGTTTGATTTGCCAATTGTAAAGTCTTCTGCAATAAGCGTTCAGCAGTGCCATAATCACCTTTTAAAATGGCCAAGGAGGCTATTTTTTTATACCCCAATCCTATATTCACCACGTTGCCCAATTCCTCATCTAGTTTCAAACTTTTGTCGGCGTAAAATATGGCTCGATCGATTTGACCATTTTTCTCGTATACTGAGCCAAGGTTGTAATAGCTATCAGCCATTCCTGAGCGAGACTGTAATTTTTGCCTGATGCCCAATGCCAATTCGTGTTCAGCGATTGCTTTTTCATATTTTCCTTGAGCGTTATAGAGTGAACCCAGAATAGAATGGACACGAGCAATCCCGTAATCATCTTGAATAGTCGTTCCAATTTCCAAAGCTTTATTCGCAAAATTTACACATTCTTGGTCATTGAATTGTTTGAAATAAAGCCAGGCAACATCAGAATAGGCCCAACCCAGATCTTTCTGAAGCCCAATGCGCTCAAAGATTTCCACGGCATCCAGATAATATTTAAGTGTACGGGGTAACTCTCCACGTTCCAAATATATTTTCCCGGCTAAAATGCTCATGTCAGCCTTAATATCTTCATATTGTTCTATTTCTTTAAGGGAAAGGACTGCTTTGAGGTGGGTTATTGCGGCGGCATTGTTCCCCATATTGAATTCTACATGAGCAAGGTGATAGAGAAAATTAAATTTCACATAGCTGTAGGCATTTTTGGGTATCAATGGCTCAGCCTGTTTCAAGTATGCATAGGCCTTTTTGTATTCATCTTTTTTATTTTCTATTGCCCCAAGTTCACTAAGTAACTCAGCCTGGTTCATTTTTGCGTTGTTCTTTACTGCAATAGCATAAAGATCTTCCAAAACCCTTTTGGATTCATCGAACTGATTCTGTTCAAATAAAAAACTGGAATAGCTGAAATAGCTGTAATATTTTATTTTGTAGTGATTCTCGTGTTCGAGCAATTTAAGCGCTTTCTGGAAACGGACTTTAGCCGAATCGTTATTGGATTCTTCCAGGTAAAGATTCGCTGCAATAACATAGTTGTAAGCAGTATACAGCTTCCCCCCTTCTTTTAAACTGATCCGATCAGCTTGCCGTAAAAATTCGCGCGCGTTGGGAGTATCACTGAGGTTATAGTAGTATTCAGCGATCAGGGTTAGGGCATGTTTTTCTCCTGGTTTATTTTTGATCTTTTTGGCCAATTTAAGTGCTTCCAAGGCATTTCGATGGGCATCTTCAACGTTGAAATCAAAAAGTTGATAGGCGAGGCTAAGTAAGGTGTTGAGCCGTTTTTCCCCAATTTGACTGGGCAATAATTGCTTCATGCTGTCAATTTCGGTGGATTGGCCACCCGACAGCATCGGTACGAGTATAAAGATTAACAGGATAAAAATAGCTCTCATCTACATTGCACGCTGGTTGTGGAGCGAATGAATAATTGCCTCTTTGATGAATCATCAGTAAAGATAATGCTAAGCTTTGGATTATTGTCTGCTTGTCCCCATTCAAACATTTTTTATCTTTAAGCCACTGCACAATCCTCACTCGAAAATTTGCTTCAATGACACATTTGTTCAAAAAAACACTACTGGCTACGTTGTTTTGTTTGTCCTTCACCCTTCTGCTTTTTGCACAATCAACCGATCCCGGGTTCATTTACGGCGATTTGCTACCTGACGCGCCAGAATTGGCCAAACGGGGCCCCCACAATGTGGGTGTACAAACCATCAATCTGCTGCATAAAAATCAGCTCAATGTACTACAACACAAAGACGGCGTAACCCCCACCTACGATCGCCCACTTACCGTAGAAATTTGGTACCCCGCCCTGATTCCCACCTCAAAAAAAGAAATAGAAGTTTACCAGGAAATGATGGGTAATTTTAACGACCCCAAGCGCCCCCTGCAACCTTTTACTTTCAAGGGGCGCTGCTTGCGTAAAGCCGCGCCCAAAACCGAAGGTGCCCCCTACCCTTTGGTCATTTTATCACATGGTTATACCGGATCGCGGTATTTGATGACCTATCTGGCTGAAAATCTGGCCTCAAAAGGATACGTAGTGGCTGCCATCGACCATACCGAATCCACTTTTCGCGATGCAGCACCTTTTTCGAGTACTTTATACCATCGCCCCCTGGATCAGTTGTTTGTACTGGATGAAATGGATCGACTGAGTCAAAAAGGGAGTGGAAGTTTTTTAGCTGGTCTGGTCGACGCCAAAAACACCGGGATTATTGGCTACTCCATGGGTGGCTATGGTGCATTGAATGCGTCGGGGGCTGGATTCAGCAACAATGCATTCCTACAATTCAAGGGCATGAGTGGTGGCTGTGAAGCATTGGCCGAACGTTTGGCG
Source organism: Chitinophagales bacterium (assembly GCA_013298445.1). Lineage (GTDB taxonomy): Bacteria > Bacteroidota > Bacteroidia > Chitinophagales > Saprospiraceae > Haliscomenobacter. The sequence goes on from JAAFHQ010000001.1 coordinate 37,722, forward strand.
GGTTCCGCAGCGTATGCCAAAACCCAAGATGAGCGCATCAAAGCGGTGGTCGCTTTTGCCCCCTGGGGTATGAACAATGGCGCCTGGGATTCTACTGGCCTGGCGGGTTTGACCCGCCCTACGTTTTTTGTAGCGGGCAGTGAGGACGACATTTCGAAATACGAAAAGGGCATCAAAGCCATCTACGATGGTGCGCGACATGCCAATCGCTACCTCTTGACCTACCAAAACGCACGCCACAATGTAGCCCCTAATCCCGCTCCCCCCGAAGCCAATGCAGAAGGTTTACCTATCAATGAATACCTGCGTTATGCAGATTCGGTGTGGGACCAGCGCAGGATCAACAACATCAATCAACATTTTGTCACCGCCTTTTTGGGCATTCATTTGAAAAAACAGGACCTGGGAGAGTACCTTCAATTGTCGGAAAAAGCCGTTGATGGCAACTGGAAAGGTTTTAAACTTAGGACTTCCATTGGGCTGGAGTTTAGACATAGCGATGCGAAATGAGCAATTTGGAAATAGCACCGCCCGCTAAACTTCCCTATTTCAAATAAAAAACGAACCATGCTGCAAAATAACTTCAAACTCGCCTACCGGAACATCCGCAAAAACGGGTTTTACTCCGCCCTCAATGTGTTTGGGTTGTGGGCAGGTATCCTCTTCGCCTTACTCATTGGTTCCCACGTGTGGGGAGAGTTGCAGGTAAATCAACAACTGCGCCATGCCGAGCAGCAATATTTCCTGACCAGCATCTGGAAAAACCCGAACATCGGTATGGACATCACATCAGCCGGGCCGCTGGGCAAACGGTTGAAAGAAACTTACCCGCACCTGGTAGCCAATTATTACCGTTGGGATGGCATTAAGTCGGATGTGGTGACAGGTGATAAAGTATTTCGGGAAGGCATCCAGATTGGGGACAGTACTCTAATTCCCATGTTTGGTTTTGAACTCCTGCACGGTGACCCAAACCATGCCCTGAAGGCCCCGTATTCCGTGGTAATTACGGCGGAAAGGGCACTCAAATATTTTGGTAAAACCGATGTGCTTGGCCAAACCCTCAGCATACGGAATTTCACGGGCGGCAATCATGAATTCCTGATTACCGGGGTATTGGGGGAAATTCCGGAAAACTCCGTAACCAACTTGCTTGGTACGGAGTCCAACAGTCTCTTTATCTCCTTCACCACTGCTCAATACTTTTTCGATCGGAACGTGAACGATTGGAACAACATCATTTACCCCACTTACCTCGAATTACAGCCTGGAGTGAGCGCCGCAGATTTGGAAAAGCCCATCCAACAACTCATTCAAAGCGAAGGCGCCGATTTTGAAAAAGAAAACCTGCGGGTGCTTCCCGTTCCATTGACAGATTACCACCTCCAAAAAAACAAGGCCCTGGTCAGGCGGATGTTGTTCGCCTTGTCATCAGTCGGCATTTTCATCCTGTTTATGGCCATCTTTAACTTCATCAACCTGGCCATCGGGCGCTCGGGGTCGCGCATTCGCGAGATCGGAGTGCGCAAGGCATTGGGTGGCTTGAAAAAACAATTGGCGCTTCAGTTCCTAAGCGAATCTTTACTCTTGGTTCTGATAGCTACTGTACTTGCCTTTTTAGCGTACCCTCTTGCACAAACGCCCTTTGCACAGATTGTGGGGAAAAGCCTGCCTGCCCTAAGCACTTTTCCGCTGTTTTTTGCCTTTTTGCCCCTAGCCTTGGTGCTTGTGGTCGGCCTCTTGGCGGGCCTGTACCCGGCGCTATTCCTGTCTTCAATGCGTACCGTAGAGTCGCTGAAAGGAAAACCAGGAACTGCCAATCAAAGTCTACATTTGCGCAAATACCTGGTCGGGTTTCAATTTGGGGTAGCCAATTTGGTCATCATCGCAACCCTGGTGGTGGCAGCACAAGTCAATTATTTTTTTGGTGAAAACCTTGGCTACAATAAGGAGTTCGTCGTAAGCGCTCAGGTGCCCCGCGACTGGAGCCCGGAAGGCCTCCGCAAAATGCTGACCGTACGCGACGAGCTGGCCAAACTGCCCGGGGTGAGTAGCGCTTCTCTCTCCTACGAAATTCCCAACGGCATCAATCAAGGTCAACCTTCCGTCTATCGCGCGGGTACAGATTCCACAACGGCCACCATTTGCCAACAATTGACTGCAGATGAAAATTACCTTGACACCTATCAAATCCCACTTCTGGCGGGGGAATATTTTAACCCTGAGAATCGGAATTTCGGCAAAGTTGTACTGAATGAACGCTCTGCGCTGGCGCTTGGCTTCCCTGATGCGGCATCAGCTGTCGGCCAAACTTTGCGCATCTACGGGGATCCAACTCCCTATACCATCAAAGGTGTGCTGCGAGATTTCCATTTTGGCTCTATGGCTACACCCATCCAACCCATGGTGGTTGTTTCGCAGCAAAATCAGGTTTTGTACCGCTATTTGTCTTTCAAACTTCATTCCGAAAGAATCGCTGAGCAAATGGCGGCCTTGCAAAAAAAATGGGCCGAACTAATGCCCGGCAGCGCTTTCGAATACACGTTTATGGATGATACTTTGGCAAAAATTTATGCCATGGAATTGCAGATGAAAAGATCGGCCTATGCGGCCAGTGCCATAGCCTTGTTGATCGCCTTACTTGGTGTGCTAGGCCTGGTATCGCTCAATTTGCAACGGCGGGAAAAAGAAGTGGGCGTGCGCAAGGTTTTGGGTGCCTCAGTTCCGGGCATCATTGGGCTGTTTTTGCGGGAGTTTCTGGTCATTTTATTGATTGCAGGTGTGGCTGCCTGCCCACTTGCCTGGTATTTGCTGCGCGGCTGGCTGGAAAATTATGCTTACCGCATCGAAATGTCGCCCTGGTTTTTTGGAGCGTCCCTGGCGGGACTGGCGCTGGTTACTGCACTTTTGATCAGCTTGCAAAGTGTGAAGGCGGCTTTGGCCAATCCGGTGAAGTCCTTGCGGAGTGAATAAGAACCATACCCCCCAACCAGCTGATTAGCCCTGAAAGGGCGGTATATTTTTAAGAAAGGGCAAGGCTCTTTCGATCAGACAGCTGCTCTTGTTGGCAGTACCAGCCTTGAAGGGGCGGTATAATCAGTCCGAGTGATGTCGCCCCTTCAGGGCTTCTTACTTTAGGCGATCATTCTTCGCTTAGAATGGGCCTTGCCCATTCTTGAAGTGATATCGCCCTTTCAGGGCTTGCTCGTTTTGCTTAACGTGAGTAAAATATGCTGAATTGACTCTTAACCATCAAAACCAGAACCACCCATGAGCACCTTTCCCAGCATCTTCAACGACGTCATTGGCCCGGTCATGCGTGGGCCTTCCAGCTCCCATTGCGCAGCCTCCTTGCGGATTGCCCGTCTATGCCGCGACCTGATGGACGAAAACATCCAGGACATTTTCATCGAATTTGACCCCAATGGCTCCCTCGCCACCACCCACAAAAGCCAGGGCTCAGACATGGGTTTGTTTGGTGGTTTCCTGGGTTGGGAGGCCTACGATGAACGCCTGCCCGAATCTGAAAAATACCTGGAAGGCGCTGGTATCAAAGTCAGCATCAACATCTGTGACATCAATGCCGATCATCCCAATACCTACAAAATCACCTTGAGCAATGCCCGGGAAATCCGCAGGTTGACCGCCATTTCTACCGGAGGGGGCATGATTGAAGTGATTGACATCGATGGTGTTGCGGTCTCGATGGCTGGCGATTATTTTGAAACCCTGATTTATTGCACTAAGCCAGATCAGATCATCCCTTACCTGCAGGCATCCATTCCTTACGATGAAATCCAGTTCCGAAGTGGCGCAGAGTACAGTTTTATTCAAATCAAAGCGCAAAGTTTTCCGGACACCATCATTTGCCAGGAATTACTGAATATGGATGGTGTGGCTTTTATCAAATACCTCAAGCCCGTACTGCCCGTAATGGCCCGCAAAAACCTGCAAGTGCCCTTCATCACCTGCGCCGAAATGCTGGAGTACAACGCAGACAAAAACAAATCACTCTGGGAGTTGGCGGTAGATTACGAAAGTGCCCGCGGCAACCTAAGCGCCGATGCTGTTTTTGAAAAAATGCGCAGCATCATCCACATCATGGGTAATGCCGTAAACCTGGGCCTGAAAGGCACCCATTACGAGGACCGGATTTTGGGCAGCCAATCCCTGCAATTCAAAGCCCAATTGGATGCCGAAAAGCTGATCGGCGGCGACGCCAACAACCGAATCATCCTCTATGTATCGGCCATGATGGAAGTTAAAAGTTCAATGGGCGTGATCGTGGCGGCCCCTACTGCCGGGTCTTGTGGTGCCTTGCCCGGGGCTTTGTTTGGAACCGCTCATTCGCTGGGTTTGCCCGAAGACGAAATTGTCAAAGCCATGTTGGCTGCCGGGCTTATCGGGGTCTTCATTGCTGC
>JAAFHQ010000010.1:0-14991 GCA_013298445.1 Chitinophagales bacterium
GCGACGGGGTGGAGTAGAGTGGTCATTGGTTGTGTTTACGGTGTATATCCCACTGCTCGTGCCCACGGCTAAAGCCATGGGTTGAGGCGGTATATGTGCCTCCCACGGATAAATCCGTGGGTTGGCGGGGTTTTGTTCTAACGTTGTTAGAGGACGAAAAGTATTGTTGAGCAAACGTATACCAAAGTTAACAAATTAATGACCATTTTGCTTGGTTTAAATGCTTCATTGTCAAAAGGCATCAAAAAATTAACTTGAAAAATAAATTAAAAGTTTGTATTTTTGTGTACAAACAACAATTAAAACACCAAAATTCATTTTATGAAAACATTAATGACTGTTCTACTGGCGCTGGTTTTTACCAGTGCTCTAAGTGCTCAAACCCTGACAAAAACCGAGCGCAAAGAGGCCGTGAAGTACATCAACTGGTGTACCAAAGAACTGAAGAAAAGTTTGAAAGGATTATCGGAAGCTCAATTGAACTACAAACCCACCGCAGACCGCTGGTCGCCACAAGATTGTATGTACCACATCGCTTTTTCGGAAGGTGCTCTGCGTGGTGCCCTGGATCAAGCGCTCAACGCTCCCGCTGACCCAAAAGCCAAAGCCGAACTAAAAGCTACGGATGAAGAGATTAAAGCAGGGGTGGTCAGCCGAACGAATAAGGTAAAAACCGCCGAACCCTTTCAACCGGAAAACACCGGCTTCAAGTCTCTGGCAGAAGCTGTCTCTTCCTTCGACAGCAAAAGAGCCATGCTAATAGACCTCGTAAAAACCACCAATGCTGACTTGCGCAACCACGTGGTAGCCCTGCCTTTTGGTAAAATGGATGCTTATCAGTTCATTTTGTTTATTGCCGGGCATAGCAATCGGCATACGCAGCAGATCAATGAGGTGAAGACGGTGGCGGGGTATCCGGGGTCTTGATTTTGAGCCTTATAAAATTTTACGCGGTGTACAAATCAAAGAGGCCTGTATACCGCGTAGGGTTTTAATTGTATGATTTAGCTGAAGTTCACTATTTTTTTAATGCGTAGCCATTCAAAAAATCCTTCACCCCCATCCTTTTCCGTCCCTGCAATTGCAATTCCAACACTTTTACATAGCCATCCTTGGTGCTGTATTTCAAATACGAGCGCCCATCCGAAAACAGTTGCCCGGTCGGATGCTCATGCTCGAGCGTTGTCCAAGCGGCGGGAAAGGGGCTCAGGCCACGTACAAAATTGTGCACTTGATCGGTATTTTGATCAAAGCTGATTTGGCAGGTTTCGTGGAAAATTTTGGGAGCGTGGCTCGCCTGGGAGTCGTCTTGCGCTTGTTGAGGCACCGTACCCGCTTCGATGGATTGCACCGTTTTAAGCACCGTTCTTGCACCCAATTGCATCATCCGATCATGTATTTCGCCAGCCGTTTCGTTTTCACCAATGGGGAGTTTATCTTGAAAAATGATGTTGCCGGTGTCGATTTCGTGTTGCAGGAAAAAAGTGGTTACTCCCGTTTCAGCATCTCCGTTGATGACCGCCCAATTGATGGGGGCTGCTCCGCGATACCGAGGCAAGAGGGAGCCATGCAGGTTAAAAGTGCCCAAGGTGGGCATGTTCCACACAATTTCGGGAAGCATCCGGAAAGCAACTACGATGAACAAATTGGCTTCCAAAGCCCGCAATTGGGCCAAAAACTCCGGGTTGCGCAATTTTTCTGGCTGTAGAACCGGAATGCCTTGTTCAACTGCATATTTTTTAACGGGAGATTCCAAAACCTGCTTCATGCCCCGGCCACCCATTTTGTCTGCTACCGTCACCACACCTACCACTTCGTAGCCATTTTTCACCAGGACATCCAATGAAGGAACCGCAAAATCCGGGGTTCCCATAAAAACGATTTTTAATTTCATGCTTAATTGCTAATTTGGCGTAAATATAGCTGGGAAAGTTGAGAAGTTGAGGGGTTGAGGAGTTGAGGCTGCGGTAGCATCAACTCCTCAACCTCCTCAACCTTCTCAACCCCTCAACTTTCTCAACTCCTCAACCAACCCATATGCCAGCACCACGTACCCTCTATCTTACTACCTCTGATGGTCTAAATCTCCGTTGTTTAAGTTGGGATCACGTCGAGCCCAAAGCAGTGATTGCCCTGGTGCACGGGATGGGTGAGCATTGCGGTCGATATGGACATGTGGCCGATTATTTTAACCAGCAAGGTTATGCTTTGATGGCTTACGACCAAAGGGGGCATGGAGAATCGGGAGGCCCAAGGGGGCATTGTCCTAGCTTGGAGGCCTTGTTGGATGATCTGGCTTTATTCCTGCGGAAAGTAGAAAAGGAATATCCGGGAACGCCGATAGTGCTTTACGGGCACAGCATGGGAGGAAACGTCGTGTTGAATTATACCTTAAAAAGAAAGGCGAGCATTGCCGGGCTGATTGTTTCTTCGCCCTGGATTGATCTGGCTTTTGCACCAGCAGCTTGGAAAGTGAGTGCGGCGCGCTGGTTGAAGCTCTTTTTACCTAAGCTATCGATGCCCAATGATCTGGATGTAAACCATTTGTCGCGCGATCCTCAAGTGGTTTCAGCGTACCAAAAAGATCCCTTGGTACACAATAAAATTACGCCGAGTATGGGCTATGAGCTGATGGAAGCTGCAAAGGGTTTACAAATTTTTGCGGGGGAAATGCCGGTACCCACCTTGTTGTTTCACGGCACTGCGGATAAAATTACTTCCCATCCCGCTAGTAAAGCTTTTGCGGAGCGGGTGAGTGGGCCTTTGAGTTTTAGCGAGTTTGAGGGTTTTTACCACGAAACGCACAATGAGCCGGAGAAGGTGCAGGTTTTTGAGCGGATTGGGGCGTGGTTAAAAGAGTTGTAAAAATTAACGTGAGCTGGGAATTCCCGAAGGGAATGTATGTTTATAGCTGATCAAAAACGGAGATGTTGATCAATCCTGAAGGGATTGTATGTCGATGATGTCAACATAAAGTCCCTTCAGGACTTTGAACAACCATTAACCCTTTACTATAAACATAAAATTCCTTCGGAATTAGTCGTTGCGCATCTGATCATTTGGTGCCTAAGCTATGCTAAAACTACTTCCTCAATCTCACCTCATCTGTACTCCTCCAAATATACCGACACACCATGGCTGTCCCTCCATCCGGATTATCATGCGCTATCGTTTCATGATTGCTGGCACCCATCAAAGCATAAAACTTCCGGGCTTGCTGATTGTCTTCCAGCACCCAGAGGTAATAGCCAAGTCCGGGTTGTCTGGATTCAGCCAATTGAGCGGTACGCTCCATCAATTGGGCACCAATGCCCTGGCCTTGTACCTCCCGGCTGACATGGAGGTTGTCCAATAAAGTACCAAAAACCGGGTTTTCATTGATTTCAATACAAGCAAAACCCACCAAGTGTCCATTTTTTTCTGCCAATAAAATCTCCCGATTGGGAATGGGATGGGCAAAACGTTCGGCCCACAAATCGGCACGTTCCTGCACGACTTGCTCATCCAGATAAGCATCGCTAAAAATGCCCCGGTAGTGCTTTTGCCAACTTTCGGCGTGCAATTTGGCAATGGCAGCTTCGTCTTCGGGCTTTGCCAAACGGTAATTGATCATGATCATGCTTACTTGGTTTTATCCTACCTTGGTCAAGTCCTTGAAAAAAATGTAGGTGTCCACATAACCCAATTCATGGTGGTAAAAACCACCTGGGGTGGTGCCAATGATCTCAAAACCATTGGCTTTCCAGGCGCGCACCGCTGATTCATTGGTGCTGACTACCAGGTTGAATTGCATACCTCGGTAGCCCAGGTTTTTGGCCGCTTGAATGGAATGCTCGCAGAGCTGGGTACCAATTTTTTGGCCCCGAATTTGCGCATCGACCATATATGCTGCATTGGCAATGTGTTTGCCGTATCCCGGTTGGTTGGGCCGCAGAATGTAAGCTCCGACGATTTGCCCGTCCAGGTCAGCTACAAAAACCGCATTGTCGAGGTTGATCCAGGTGGCTTCCATTTGTGCACGCGAGTAGGTCTCGTCGTATGGAAAGTAGATTTTTTGGTCGACTACGGCTTTCCAGAGGTACCAGACGGCGTCGAGGTCGGCGGGGGTTGCTGGGCGAATATCCATTGCGTTCTTTTTGGTTGAGGAAGGTTGAGATGGTTTAGGGAGGTTGAGGCTGCCGCAAACGATTTTGACCAAGGATTCATTCTAGAATTTAACTGTCAATGTCGCTCGCGGTAGCCTCAACTTCTCAACCCCTCAACTCCTCAACTTTTTTATTCCAATTCAATAATCAAATCATCCTGCTCCACGAGCGTCTTTTCCTTCAAATGGATCTTCTTCACCGTGCCCGCTTCGTGGGCAATGATGGTACTTTCCATTTTCATGGCTTCGATGATAAAGAGGGGAGAGTTGGCTTGTACTGCATCACCCTCCTTGACCAGGATTTTGGCCAAACTACCTTGCAGCGGTGCCCCTACATCCTTAACTGTGCTCACTTTTTGGTGAACAATCACTTCGGTTTTCGCCGTTTTATCCCGCACCGAAAGCATCCGCGATTGGCCGTTCAATTGGAAAAACACCACCCGGTTGCCCAATTCATCGGGCTGGGTTTTGTTGAGGTATTTCACCACGATGTTTTTGCCCTTGGCCAGTTCGATGATGATTTCTTCCATGGGTTCCATGCCAAAGAAAAAGACTTTGGAAGAAAGGTGGCTCAAATCACCGTACTTGCTATTGGATTCGTGGTATTCCTCGTAGACCTTGGGGTACATCTGGTAGGAAAGGAAATCACGGAACTTGGTGTTGAGCCCAAATTTTTCCTGAAAGGCCGCAAAAGCAGCATCCAGATCCAAAGGCTTCATGTGTGCATTAGGCGCTACGGTGTAGGGTTGCTCCCCCTTTAACACCACAGCCTGTACGTCTTTAGGGAATCCACCTTCAACCTGGCCCAAATCGCCCCGCATCAACGCCTTCACACTATCTGGGAAGGCCAGGGAATTGCCCCGCTTGATGACATCATCAGCGCTGAGGTTGTTGGAAGTCATGAACAAGGCCATATCGCCTACTACTTTGGAGGAGGGGGTCACTTTGACGATATCCCCAAAAAGGTCATTGGCTACGCGGTAATTGTGCTTCACGAGTTCAAACTTGTCTTCGAGGCCCAGGGCCCGGGCTTGTGGTCGCAAGTTGGAGTACTGGCCACCAGGGATTTCGTGTTCGTAAACATCCGCTGAACCTGCACGCAATTCCGACTCAAAAGGGTGGTAAACTCGGCGCACCGACTCCCAATAGTTCGAGAACTCATTGAGGCTGTGGAAGGCTACGGGGTTCTCGCGCTCATGCCCTTCCATCATGGCCACGAAGGAGTTGAAGTTGGGCTGCGAGGTCAGTCCGCTCATGGACGCCAGCGCCAAATCGACCACGTCCACTCCCGCCTCTACGGCTTTGAGGTAAGTAGCTGCCTGGATGGATGAGGTGTCGTGGGTATGCAGGTGAATCGGCAGGTCTACCGCTTTTTTCAATTCTTTCACCAATACATCGGCCGCGTAGGGTTTCAACAAACCGGCCATGTCTTTGATGCAGAGGATATGTGCGCCTTCGTCTTCCAGTCTGCGGGCCAAATCCAGGTAATATTGCAAACTGTACTTGGTGCGGGTCGGATCGCTGATGTCGCCCGTGTAGCAGATACAGGCCTCCGCAAGTGAATCCGTGCGCTCCCTGACCGTGCGGATGCTGGTGCGCATGGAGTCCACAAAATTGAGCGAGTCAAAAATGCGGAATAGGTCGATGCCAGTTTTGGCGGCTTCCTCGATGAATTTGACGATCACGTTGTCGGGGTAGGCGGTATAACCAACTGCGTTGGAGCCACGAATCAACATTTGCAACAACACATTGGGGATCGCCTGACGAATTAACTCTAAACGCTCCCAGGGGCATTCGTGCAAAAAGCGCAGGGCTACGTCAAAGGTTGCGCCACCCCAAACTTCCATTGAAAACACCTGATCTCCGTGGTGGCGGGCATAACTTTCGGCGATTTTCATCAGGTCGTAGGTACGTACCCGGGTAGCCAACAGCGATTGGTGGCCATCGCGAAAAGTAGTATCGGTATATTGGATGCGTGGTTCGTCTTTCAACCATTGGACAAAACCTTCACGCCCCAGTTCTTTCAGGCGGTCTTTGCTGCCTTTGGGGTAAGCTTCGTCATGGTTGTATTTTGGTACCACCGGATTCAGCAATACCACATTTGGATCTTTGAATAATACATCGGGGTTTTTGTTGACGATGACTTCCGCTATGTAGCGCAAAATCCGGGTGCCACTGTCTTGCCAGTTGCGAGACTTGAGGAGCTGTGGATTTTCCTTGATGAAATTGACGGTGAAATTGCGGTTTTGGAAGTCCTCGTTTTCCAACAAGTTCAACAAAAAGCCAATGTTGGTTTTGACCCCCCTTACCCGGAACTCTCGCAGAGCCCGGTGCAATTTGCGCGCTGCCGAAGGCATATCCCGGCCCCAGGCGGTTACTTTGACCAACAAACTATCAAAAAAAGGTGAAATGCGGGCACCAGCAAAAGCACTTCCTGCATCCAAACGAATACCCATACCCCCTGGACTGCGGTAAGCAATCAGGGTACCGTAATCGGGTTTGAATTCATTGGTGGGATCTTCCGTAGTGATCCGGCACTGGATGGCGCAACCGGAGCATTCAATGGATTCCTGGTTGGGGATACCCACTTCCTCTCCAGTCAAGGGCAGGCCTTGGGCAATCAGGATCTGGGAACGCACCAGGTCAATGCCCGTCACTTCTTCTGTAACGGTATGCTCCACCTGGATGCGGGGGTTCACTTCAATGAAGTAGACGTTTTCTTCTTCGTCCAATAAAAACTCCACCGTCCCGGCATTGTTGTAGCCTACTGCATGAGCCAGTTTGAGCGCGTATTCGTAAAGCTTTTCTTTGGTGCCTTCTTTGCGGATGCTAACCCCAGGCGCTATTTCGACCACCTTTTGGAAGCGTCGCTGGATCGAACAATCGCGTTCGTACAGGTGTACAATGTTGCCGTGGCGGTCGCCCAGGATTTGCACTTCGATGTGTTTGGGGCGTTCGATGAATTTTTCCAAAAAGAGGGTTCCATCGCCAAAAGCCGTCAAAGCCTCACTACCAGCTTCTTTGTATTCTTTCATCAAGGAGTCATCGTCGCGGACAACGCGCATGCCTCGGCCACCACCACCGGCGGCAGCCTTGATGATGACGGGATAACCAATGCGGCGCGCTTCGGCCAGGGCGATCTCGGCGGTACTGAGGTCGAGTTCACTATCGGGGATGAGTGGGATGCCCGTTTGACGTGCGATGTTCTTGGCGGCAATTTTATCCCCCAACTGGTCCATAATTTCTGGATCAGGGCCGATAAAGGTGATTCCTGCATCGCGGCAGGCCCGGGCGAAGTCCACATTTTCAGATAAAAAGCCGTAACCAGGGTGAATGGCGTCTACCTGGTTGTCTTTGGCTACCCGAATGATCTCCTTTATATTAAGGTAAGGTTTGAGTGGGTCGTCATCCGCTCCAATTTGAAAGGCCTGGTCAGCTTTGAAGCGGTGCAAGGAGTAACGATCTTCAAAAGTGTAGATCGCCACAGTAGAAATTTTTAGCTCAGCAGCAGCGCGTAATACCCGTATGGCTATTTCGCCGCGATTGGCTACCAAAATCTTCCGGAATTGCTGGTTTAAACTTGTCATGTACATGTCAGTTTACAAAAGAGTATGAATTAGTAGTTTTGTGTTTTGAATCTAACTCACTGTCAGAGACTAAGCGTAATTTGGTTTGTTTTTCGGACTAAAAAGGACTGTAAATTAGGGTCAAAAACAGGTTGAAAATTCCGGTAGGGCAGCATTTTTACAAAAAAAATGACATAAAAATGAAAAAAGTCGCCTCAAGATAAGGATGTTTCAAAAAATGATTGTAATATTACTGTCGAAATATCACGTCCCCCCCTTGTGATAGTTCCCATTTATAACCGGTTTCAGGTACTTCACATTTCCATTAGGTTTAATCAACATCATTTACACAGCGTTTGCCTGGTTGCAATTGGTCTGCCTTCATGATTTTGCGTTTGAATTGCATCATCTGAAGACTGTCACCTCTGTCTTTGCACCCAAAATCTTCTTTGCACCAATAATAACTTGTTTGCGCCCAAAAACAAACAATGAGACGACTATGGTGGCCTCTCCTTGCCAGAGAGTATTGTGCCTCATTGTTAAAGGTGTGTTCATTTTCCTATTCAACGGAACACATCTTAAACCATACCACCGAGACGCTAAAAATTAGGGGTAAATAAGTGCCAAAGGGTTAATATTATTGATTTTTTGGACACTGTAATCGAAACAAATCATGATTGCCAGAACACTCACATGCTTCCTGCTCCCAATTCTATTGGTTTCAGCTGCCTATGCGCAGCGCAATTGTTCCACTTTAGATCATTGGGAATACGTATTGAATAAGCATGCCAAAACCGCACAAAACCGGGCGCTCATCGAGCGACATACACAGCAATTTGAACAAACACCAGAATTACGAGGCGACAATAACATTTTGATTCCGATAGTCGTAAACATTGTTTACAACAACCCTACCGAAAACATTTCCGACGAGCAAATACTGGAACAAATCCGGGTATTGAACGAAGACTTTGGTCGACTAAATCCTGACGCAGACGCAGCCTGGCCGCAAGCTGCACATACGGGCATCCAATTCCAATTGGCAAAACAGGCTCCCGATGGAACACCTACCAATGGCATTCGCCGGCGGTATACTTCCTATTCCAATTTTTCTACTTACGACGATGTCAAATTCAGTAAATCAGGCGGCATTGATGCCTGGCAGACTGGACATTACCTCAACATTTGGGTATGTAACCTGGAGGGCGACATCATGGGGTATGGTCAACTTCCAGGTGGGCCTGTTGAAACCGACGGAGTGGTGATCGACTATCAGTTTTTTGGCCGCTATGGCCATACCAAGGCGCCTTTTGACCGGGGACGTACAACTACCCACGAAGTAGGGCACTGGCTCAATTTGTTTCACATTTGGGGCGATGGTGATTGTACCATAGACGACATGGTAGCGGATACCCCTGATTCTGATGAAGCCAATCATGGATGTCCCAAAGATGCTTATTCCTGTGGAGGCAAACTGATGGTTCAAAACTTCATGGATTATACCGATGATGGGTGTATGAATTTATTCACCATTGGCCAGGCCCGTAGGATGCAAGCCCTTTTTGCCCCAGGTGGTTTTCGCAACAGTTTCCTCAGCTCTCATGGCTCGCAGGCTTTAGCGGAGCTCAAACAAGGGGAAACCTGTGGTGATGGCCTCCAAAATGGCGATGAAACCGGCATTGATTGTGGTGGCTCTTGTGTTCCTTGTGCCAGCAAAATTACTTGCCCGGCACCATTGAGCGTCAATCAGGTGCATGTGGTTAGCAAAGTTACCTTGCGTTGGGAGGCCGTTGGTTCCGCTACTTACCTGGCTGAAATCCGTCAACTCAAGCCTAGTGTAACCAAATGGGCCAGCGTAGTGACACCCAATAACAGCGCCAGTGTAAGCGGGGTGCGCGTTGGTCGCACCTATGAGTGGCGGGTGCGCTCTATTTGCCAGACTGGGGATACCAGTGCAGCGGCGGGGGTGGTATTTGTCACCCGCAGCAATGAACGCTCATTGACTCAAGATCTTCCAGCCATTTATCCAAATCCTGCTCGCGGACAGTTTTATTTCAATGCGCAAGCAGAAGAAACGCTGGACCGAGAGCTACAAATTGGCAGTACTGAAAAAGCTGATCCAGCAATAGCCTCAACCTTACTGATCAAAAATATTCAGGGGCAACTGATCCAATCTCAAAACTTGCCTGCTGAAACCAGCAGCAACATGCAAGTAGATGTGACGAACCTGGTTGCGGGCATGTACTTTGTGCACTGGGTAGATGCCAAAGGCAAACCTTTGAGCCAAGTCCACAAACTGATCATTCATTAACCTTCTTAGTAATTAACTACAATAGCATACTGTGAGAAAAGCACCTAAAGATCCCAAATAGGTGTACTTGATTTATTCTGTTACGTTATCGTTTGACACTATTCCCGGAATGGCTCGCAACCAACTCAGGTTGATGAGCCATTCCTTTTTTTGGCCTTGATGACGGCATAGTTAAATATCCAACCTTGTTTTAATACCAGTGTTTTTTCAATGTCCAAACCTAGTTTTTCCAATAAGCGTACATAATCCGCCAGATCGTCTTGCTGTGGATGAAGTACGTCACCGGGAATCATGCGGAAAATAAATTTTAATAGCGCAAAGCGGTGTACGTCTATACTGATTAGGAGTGTACCATTGGTTTTAAGGCTTAGTACCAGGCACTGGGCTGCTCTCTCCAAATCCGCCACATGATTGATGGCATTGAGGCAAAATACGTGGTCGTACATTTCTTGCTGGTCCAATTGTTCCAACATTTGGGTCTTAAAATGGACATAGGGGAATTGATTCAGCTGAAAATCCGGCAATTTTTTTTCATAATCCTGCAGTAAAGGATCAATAGCGTCTACTTTTTGGGCTTGTAAAATGGTAAAAATACCTGCAGGCCCACAACCAGCATCCAAAACCCGCTCATCGGGAAGCAGGTGTAAATCAACTTGAGTCAACACCTTACGCCAGTGCACTCGTTTGGCCTCCACATAGTCCGGCCAATTCAATTGTTGCAAATAACGTTGCCACCAACGCAACTCCAGAAATTGTGCCAGCCGCCAGCGCCAGGAATATGTTTGATTTTCCAAAAGAAGTAATAATTTTAGGTCAGGAATCAGCTGTCAGCAATCAGCTATGAGCGATTAGTTATCAGCCATAGTGTGCTGCTGAGGTCTGGTTGCTCATAGCTGACTGCTGATCGCTGACAGCTTCAAACTCTCAATTATGCGTTTTCCAATAGGTACAAAGGTAAAATTTATTCATACTGGCGATGAAGGTACAGTAGTTTCTTTGCTTGATGCTGAGACGGTGAATGTACGGCTCAGTGGTGAAGACATGGAAATTCCGGTGAACATTGAAAACATCGTGATGGCTGACCAATACGTTGCTGCGGCACCAGTCATGAAGGGCAAACCGAAGGCCCAGCCTCAAATGAATGTTCCACCTCCACGGCCCAAAATTGTGCCACCAGCCGTTGGTGTGCCTGTCAAGGGCAGCAATGCCCAATACGCGATCCTGAAAAGTATGGGCATTCAGTTGGCTTTTGATCCCATTTACAAAGAGGATAGCTCGCCCGAAAAATACTTGATTTATGTGATCAACGATACCCGGATGGACGTGGTATACAATTTTACTTTGTTTTTGGGGAAAAGAGCTGCTATTGAGCACAGTAGCAAGTTGAATAGCCTGCATTATGAGCGGATTGGAGAATTGTTGTTCGACCAACTCAATGATAGTCCATCGGTAGAAATGGAATGCTGGCGTTTGTTGACCGATGGTGACAGCAAAAAACTGCGCAAAGAGATCAACATCAAGCCCAAAACTTTTTTCACCAAAATCCTTACCGCGCCGTTTTTGGATCGCCCGGTTCACCACTTCCGGGTTTTTGAAAAACACGAGTTGGATGCCAGCGAGGAAAAGGAAGCGGGTACAGAAGACCTCAAGTCCTACACCGAACGGAATATACAGCCGCATAGCACAGTGATCCACCATTCCAGTGATCCCAAACACGAGGTCAAACAATTGGCGGAGTTTAAAGCCGAATTGGATCTTCACATTGAAAATCTGGTGAAGGACCAACGCAAAATGAGTAATTCGGATATTATCAATCTACAAATCCGTCGTTTTGAACAATACCTGGATGAAGCAGTCAGAACGGGTGTAGACCGGGTTTTTATCATCCATGGGGTAGGGGAGGGTAAACTAAAAAATGCCATCGCCACGATCCTGTTTCAACATCCACATGTCAAAACCTTTAAAAACGAATACCATCCGCGGTATGGGTATGGGGCTACGGAAGTGGAGTTCAACTAATTGTTGAGGAAGGTTGAGAAAGTTGAGGAAGGTTGAGGCTACCGCCGCGGTACAACTACAAGCTACAATTTGAAGTGTGACAATACTCAGCAAATTCCCACAATGAAGCAAAGCGTTGATGGACTTGTAGCCCATTGGCCAAAGCGCGTTCCAGTTTAGCCAATTCGTCGTTTTTGCCTTCGATGAGTACGGTGTACATGCCCAGGTTTTGGCCAAATTCCAGGTCGGAAACCGAATCACCAACCATGATTGAAGTTTGAAAATCAATGGCCGGGAAATCTGCCTGGGCTTTGAGTGCCATGGCTGGCGCGGGTTTGCGGCAATTGTTGGGGACACTCGATAAGTCCCCGCAATGGTATACGGCATCGATGCGGCCACCCGCCGCCTCAATTTCCTGGATCATTTTTTGATGGATTTTTGCCAGTTGGGCTTCACTCATCTGCCCCTTGCCAATGCCTTGCTGGTTGGTGACTACGACAATGTATTGGAAATGGGTAGCAAAAAAAGCCAGTGCTTCGAGGGCACGGGGGGTGAATTGGAATTCGGACCATTGGGCTACGTAGTCGCCGGGGAGGCGCTCGTTGATTACGCCGTCGCGGTCGAGGAAGAGGGTATGGTAGGGAATCATTCCTCTCTCTAAAACAATATCTTTATAATTCATTGATCACGTCATTAAGGCTTTGCGCTTTATAAGTAAAAAACAGGAATCATCTCGAATTTTCAAAGTAATTCCAAAGCGACACAATTTTCACAAAGAAAGCACAGAGAAACACAAAGGACACAAAGTTAGACGTAGACGACGCTTCGCTTTGTGTCCTTTGTGTCCTCTTTTTTTCCTCTGTGATAAAGAAATGTCGCTTTTGTAGTGTTTTAAAAACATTAGGGATAACGAACTGTCTCCCCCTCAATGCCCCATAATCCGCTTCTCCAAATCCTCCAGCGTTGCCCCTTTTGTTTCCGGCATCATGAAAGCCACAAACAACAATTGCAGCACCATCATGGCCGTAAAGAACAGGAACACCGAACCCGTACCGAAGTTATTCGCGAAATAAGGAAACACGTTGGCGATCACTGCCGCAAAAATCCAGTGGGTAAAACTGCCAAAGGATTGCCCGGCTGCCCGCACCTGATTGGGAAAAATTTCGGAGATGAATACCCAGATCACCGCCCCTTGCCCCAGCGCGTGCGCAGCGATGAACATAAACAGGAACAGAGTAATGCCCGCATAGGACTCCGTAATAAAGGCGTAGGCAATCAGCGACAAAGATATGATGTAGCCAATTGAACCAATGTACATCAACAACTTCCGCCCAAAACGGTCAATCAGTGAAATACCAACCATGGTAAAAATCAAGTTGACCACTCCAATCCCGGTTGAGGACAACAAGGCCGTGCTCGCCCCTTGACCCGCCAATTCAAAAATCCGGGGCGAGTAATAAATCACCGCATTGATGCCCGAAACCTGATTGAACAAGGCGAATAAAAAGGCCAGCAAAATCGGCCAGGAATATTTTTTGGAAAAAAACGGCACCCGCCGACCAGTATTTCGCTGCAAGGAATCTTCACTATCAAGGATATCTTCTGATCCCATGGAATTAGTCACTTCCTGATGTACTGAAGCTCGGATGGCTTTAATCGATGCCTCCACTTCTCCAGGGTTAATGATTTCGAGGGTTCCCCGTGCAGAGGCTTCATCATTGCGTTTGATGATCAACCAACGTGGGCTTTCCGGTACAAAAAGCACAAAGATGATAAAGGCTAAAGATGGCAAAGCCACAATGCCCAGCATCCAACGCCAGGATTCTTCCCCACCAACGCCCTGCAAAGCATAATTGCTCACATAGGCGATGAGGATACCCAAAACGATATTGAACTGAAAAATAGCGACCAATTGCCCCCGCGATTTAGCAGGAGAGATTTCAGAAATGTACAGCGGAGCTGCTACGGACGAGGCTCCTACGCCCAATCCACCGATAAAACGGAAAACCATGAAGGTATTGACGTCCTGAGCCAGGGCCGATCCCAGTGCCGAAACGAGATAGAGGATTCCAATCCAGAACAAGGTTTTTTTACGCCCCAGGGCGTCACTGGGCCAGCCCCCCAAGGCTGCGCCAAACACGGTGCCGTATAGCGCCATAGCGACTGCCAGGCCGTGCCAAAAATCGTTCAGTGACCAGAGTTTTTGAATGGCCTGTTCTGCTCCTGAAATTACGGCAGTATCCAAACCAAATAAAAAACCACCCAGCGCTACTGTAATGGACCAAAGTATAATTTTGCGATTCATGTGTAGAGTTGATTTACACACGAAACTACGAAAAAAGTGATGGTATAATGATGAGTGATAAATGATAAGTGATGAATTCACGCTTTACGGGATTTTCGCTCATCATTTATCACTCATCTCTCCCTCACAAATCATTATACTCATAAATGTGATCCAGCTTAGTCCCCGGTGCCATTTCCTTCAAAGGTTTGATCAAACCATTGTCCAAGCCGTATACCCAACCGTGTAGATAAGGTGCCTGTCTGTCTTTCCAGGCCTTTTGGATGATTGAGGTTTTGGCCAGATTTAAGACCTGTTCTTCCACATTGAGCTCAATCAAGCGGTTAACCTGATCTTCTTCATTTTCTATTGCAGTCAATTCAGCCTCGTGGATGCGGTAAACATCCTTGATGTTGCGAATCCATTTGTTGATGATGCCAAAATTATTGTGGCTCAATGCTGCTTTTACCCCGCCACAACCATAGTGCCCACATACGATGATGTGCCGCACTTTGAGGTACATCACGGCATATTCCAGCACACTCAAGAGGTTGAGGTCGGTATGGATGACCATATTGGCAATGTTGCGCTGGACAAAAATTTCGCCTGGCTCGGTCCCGGTAATCTCATTGGCTGGTACGCGGCTATCGCTGCATCCGATCCACAAAAATTCGGGGGTTTGAATTTT
>JAAFHQ010000010.1:15001-21953 GCA_013298445.1 Chitinophagales bacterium
CTAAAAGTAATCGTTCGTATGCTTTCATGCTTAGATCATTTCCCGCTTGTGCGGATCGTTAAAAATTTCCTTGTTTTCACCCGGTCTACGCTTGATGTAAATCCGAATGTTGCGCGACTCCGAATTGACAATAAAATCATTGACCACCTCCACAACATCCTGATCAACAAAGGTAGATTTTGTGGCATCAATCAGTACCGCCCGGTCGTCGGGAATGTTTTCCAGCGCCGTTTTCAGGTACCCTTTATTGAGGTAAGATACTTCTTTGGCGAAGCGAATCAGGTAGCGGTGCTCGTCTTTGATGATGAGGATGGACTTGTGGAAATTGCTGCGGAAAATGAAATAAAAACCCACAACTATACCCACGCAGATTCCGATCAAGAGGTCGGTAAACAAAATGGCAAAGACGGTGACAATGAGTGGGAAAAACTGGCTGTAGCCCTTTTGCCAGTATTCTTTAAAGATGGAAATTTTGGCCAGCTTGTACCCAGTGAAAATCAAAATAGCTGCCAAAGCTGCCTTGGGAATCAGATTGAGCACCCCCGGAATGAACAAAACCGCCGCCAGGAGCATCGTACCGTGCAAGATGGTAGACAACTTACTTTTTGCGCCTGAACTGACATTGGCGCTGCTGCGCACAATCACGGAGGTAAGCGGTAAGCCGCCTAAGAGTCCCGAAACGATGTTTCCTACACCCTGAGCTTTTAATTCCCGGTTCGTAGGGGAAAAACCTTTTTCCGGATCCAATTTGTCGATGGCTTCCAAGCTGAGCAGGGTCTCCAAACTGGCTACAATGGCCAGGGTTCCACCTGTAATCCAAACCTGAGGATTGCCAATTCCACTCCAATCGGGGCGATGGAGCTGATTAAAAAATTCAACCGGATTAGCACTAAGCGGAAGTGACACCAGATGATCCCCATCCAGGTACAATCGGGAGCCTTGACTTTGTAAATAGGCATTGAGCAAAGCGCCCACCAAAACCACAATCAGTGGCCCGGGGATCAATTGAAAAATGCGGTTCTGTTTAAAAAATTTCAACTCATAAGCCACCAAAATCAAAAGCGAAACGAGTCCGATGATGATCGCGGCTGGCGCGAAGTGGTTCAAGGAAAGTAAAATTTCTGAAAAGGTATTTTCGCCGTCGATTTGAAAAAAAGACTCGTCTCCCTCGGGGTCAGCATCGTAGCCTACCAGGTGGGGCAATTGTTTGAGGATCAAAATCAGGCCAATGGCAGCCAGCATGCCTTTGATCACTGCATTGGGAATGTAGTCGCCAATGATCCCTGCTTTTATATATCCGAGGATGATTTGTAGCACTCCAGCGATGATCACACTGAGTAAAAACACTTCGTAGGAAGGCAATTCACCTAAAGCCCCGGCAACGATAGCGGTTAACCCTGCAGCTGGGCCACTCACACTGAGGTTTGAACCGCTCAAAGCGCCGATGACGATTCCGCCAACGATTCCACCAATGACCCCGCTCAACAGCGGTGCTCCCGAAGCCAATGCAACACCTAAACAGAGTGGTAAAGCAACCAAAAAGACAACAATGGAGGCGGGGAAATCCCTTCCGGCATGGGAGAGTAATCGGTTCATGCACTTGCTTGTTTGTATACCTGTGCGGTAAAGCTGGCACAAGTACTTAATTGGGTAAAATCAAAAATCAATGCACAAGTTAAGGATTCAAAAACAGGAATTAAACTAGCGCAGGCTTAATTTAGCAAAGGCTTTCAACTTTCAATTGACTTTCTTCAAAACAACAAAGCAAAAAAGAGCCTGTGCCGCCGCTACACTCAGCAAGGCCAGCGAAAAAACGCCGATGCCCCAGGATTTTGCCAAAAAGCCCATGATGTAGTTGGTCAACAAATTGCCGAATAAAGACAGCACCAGAATGATTCCAATCGCGGTACCACTCATTTTGGGATACAAGGAACTGCTGAGCCCAAACATCACCGGAAAACCCAGGGCTAAACCAAAGCCCAATAAAATCAAACCTACAAACACCCAGCTTAAGCCCGACATCCAGCCCAGAATAATGGCCCCCAGCACCAAAAAAATCATGCTGATTTGCAGAATCTTGGGTGCGGGAATTTTTTTGAAAACACTCCCCGTCAATATCCGCATGAGGCTGAGCCCGGCGACGTAGGAGGACAAGGCATACAAAGTCCAACTTCCATCCAGGTGTTGTTTGTCTAACAGGTACGAGGTTGTCCAATTGTTGATCAAGGCTTCGCAGCAATTTTGCCAAAAGAGAAAGAAACCGATTAGGAGTAAAACCGGGTTTTTGAGCATTTGCCCTACATGGGCCATTGAAACGCCTTCAGAATGTTTGGCTTCCGGGAATTGCAAGGCCAAATAAACCAGGGTCAGCAAAAAAGTAAACCCCGCGATCAGCAGCACAATCGTTTCAAAAGGAACTACCCCCTTCAATAAGCCCAAAACGAATGGCATAGCCAGGGCGCCCAACCCAAAAAAAGACCCAAACAAGGCCAGACTAGCCCCCTTGTTTTCCGTACTGATGTCGGCTACCAGGGCGCTCGTTGCCCCATTGATGGCACCGCCACCGATTCCAATCAAAATAATGCTGATCTGTACCATCCATAGGGCGGTGGCCAGACCAATGCCTGCAAAACCCAGTGCCAACATCGCACTACAAGCACCCAGGAGTAGTCGATACCCTGAACGGTCGGTGATGGGGCCAAAACTCAAAGAACCCACCAAAATGCCGATGGGAAACATCGAGAATAATCCACCGATCTCCAACTCATCGAGCGAAAATTTGGCTTTTAAATCGGGTGCGATAGAGCCAAAAGTGATGACTCCCACTCCAAAAAGGAAAAGCCCGGCACAGGCTGCTGCAAAGATGAGTTGGCGATTGTAGGTTTTCATTGTTTCGATTTAGGGACAGAAATGAAATAAAGTTACGAAGTTGCCTTGGCTATTTTTTGATTTGGCAAGGCACGACGAAAGCGCATAGCAGGTCTACGCAACTGAGGAGTAACGCAGCAAAATCAAAAAAGAGCCGGGCAGATTGTAACTTTATTTTATTTCTGTCCCTTAGGTTCGTTGATGGTGATGCAATGTATGCCTCCACCGCCGAAATTTACAGCCAGGGCGTCAATTGGAATAATTTTTTTCTGTGGAAAGGCCGACCGCAAAATGGCTTGTGCCTGTTCGTCGCGTTTTTTTACTTCGGGATCTGCACCTGGACGGTAATAAGCAGGCACCAAAACACAGCCGTTGGCGATCAGAAAATTGAGGTAGCTGGCCGCGGCAATACCCAATACTGGCTTCCCTTGGGGAAATTGATGCCCGTTTTCAAAATTGCTGACACTGATCAAATCGTAGGTCCCATCTCCGGGGTGCAGGGTATCGACAATGAGTTTGGGCAAAGGCATCCGAATAATTTTGAAGGCTTTGCCGTCCTGATCTCTGGCCTTTTGTAAAATCCGCAGATTTTGGGCCAAACGGCGCTGGTTTTCGCGCCCAATGGGTTCGTCCAGATCACTGGAATCAACTTCGGCCAGCAAGACCGTGTGGGCATCCACAAAACGGGCCATTTCGTCAATGTGCCCATTGGTGGTGAGCAAGGTGTACAATTTTTCTCCTTTGGGCCCCGGCAGGGGGCTGCGCTGGGTGTAATCGTCTTCGTACAAACCTTCCTTGAGCCAAATGATTTTTCGGACTCCCAACAGGCGTTGGTATTCTTTTTCAATTTGGGCCAAGCTCAACTTGGGGTTGCGGCCCCTTGCTACTTTTTCCGTCAGCATCAAAGTCCCACGGCCATTCACTTCGTGGTTTCCACCCTCGGTGATCAAGTGGGAGGAGATGACGGGCAATTTCATCATTTTCGCCACCCGCTCATCCAGGGACTCATCGATTTTTACCACTGAATCCTGCAAACTGCCAATCCCCCAGGCATTGAAGTTAAAGTCGGCCATCGCGAGTTTGCCTTGCCGATCCAGTACAAAGGACGGCCCCATGTCTCTGGCCCAAAATTCCTGGTAGGGCATTTTAAAAATGCTCACTTGCTGTTTTTCCAACCAATCGGGGCGGATTTTGCTGCGGGCGTGCTGGTACAAGGAATCGTTGGCGGCAATGAGTTTGACTTTGACGTGGGGCAACAGGGCGGAAATGATGTCCAGAGTGGCTTGTTCGTTGGGCATGTCTGTGCGGTGGTCGTAGTTGGACCAGAGGAGCCAGATGGCTTCGGTGGGTTCGAATTCGGCGGCTTGATGGTAAAGCGGTTCCTTATTGGATTCCGGGTTTTTACAGCTAAACGACAAGAAGAGGACAAGGGCAAGAATGGTTTTTTGCATTGTATTGCGCTATTTTACCGTGAATTTTGAAACATTTTGAGGTTTCGCCTCTCTCTCCTAAAAGCGACAGGATGGCAACACGGATGCCACGGATGCCACGGATAAAACGGATTTTTCCGCCTGCGGCGGAAAAGGACGAGCCGAAGGCGAGTCAAAATCCGTTCTAATCCGTGGCATCCGTGTCATCCGTGTTGCCATCATGCCGCTTTGGCTGAATTAAATCGAGCAGCGAGGCTAGAAGCAATTATCATTATTATTTCTCACCACTCGTTGCTATGGAATCCCCAGACTCACCTTATTTTACTTCTTCACCTTAGCCAAAATCTGCGTCGCCGCCAATCTCCCCGTCTCCGCTGCCCCATTCATGTAGCCCTGGAAGTCAACACTGCAGTGTTCCCCCGCAAAGAGCATATTGCCAATCGGTGTCCCCTCGTTACCTGAGATATCCGTCCATTGCCCCGGCTTGTAACAGGCATAACTTCCTTTTTGCAAGGCATTCGCAGTCCAGTTCATGGCCGCAGTTTGGCTGGGCAAAAAGGCCGACTGAAAGCCAGGGAAAGCCTTGGCCAATTCGGGCACAAAGCTCGCCGCCTTTTGAGGTGCAACCGTGGCACCGGCCATATCGCCCAAAAAGATGGTAAATACCGAAGGGCCTTGATTTTGGTTTTGCAGGTGGTAACTATCCCAACCCGTATGGATGTTCTCAGTGTAAATGTATCCTTGATAGGCGGGTTGTAGTGCGCGCCAGGGACGATTGTTCAATCCCAAGAACATTTTACCGTTCAGGCCATAGCCCAACTCCTGGATACATTTGAGTTTTTGTGGCGTGATCCCATCCAATGTATCGATGCCCTCTACGTTCTTCAACACAGTATAAGGAATGGTCATGATGACGTAATCTGCTTCTACCTCTTTGGTTGAACCGCCAGCCGAAAAAGAAAGTACAAACCCCTGGCCTTTGTTTTTAAGCGCCACCAGGTTATGCCCCAAAATGATGTTTTCCTTCAGGCCATCGGCCAGGCGGTCGCAAATTTGCTGGTTGCCTCCCAGGAGTTTAAACCGTTCATCACTGTCACCAAATATTTTGAAGCCTTTCTTTTTGGTCCCAATCATGTCAATCAGGTTCAGGGCTGATTGTTCGTCGGTTGATCGGCCATACTCACCAACGTAGGCTACTTCGAGCATTTTTTTGAACCAGGCATCGGCTTGCAGGCTATCGAGGTAAGCTTTAAGCGTGGTGCGGTCCAAACTTTCACATTGTGGGGTGTCGTAGTTTTTACCGAGGGATTTGGCATCGGCGGCAATTTTTTTTCGGCAACTCTGAAAGGCGGCGATTACATCATTCAAAGTATAGTGTTTGCCATTAAAGAAAAAGGCATCACCAATGAGCTGGTCATCCGATTCTTTGTCCAGGACGGTAATATTGAATTGTTTGGCCAGGTTCAGGATGTCCAAATGATCACTATCCGTGAATTCTCCACCCAATTCGGTGGTCATGTCATTGCCAAAAAGTTTGCTGGTATACATCCGACCTCCGGTGCGGTTGCTGGCTTCATAAATTTGGATCCCTGTTCCGGGGAAACCTCCTTTTTTCAAACAATGACCTGCATGTAAACCAGCGATCCCCGCGCCAACAATCACAACCTTTGCTGAAGTATCAAAGGCTGGTCTGGTTCCAGCGATGGCATAGCCGCCCAAAAGGCTGGTCCCACCGATGGCTATACCCGCTTGAAAGGAGGTTTCCAGGAAGCTGCGGCGCGACCAGTTTTTCCGCTGTTGTGCTTGGTACCATTCGGAGATTTCGTCGATCCCTGGCGTGTTGGGTTGATCTGTGATTCGGGCAAGGCGGTAGGCCTTTTTGAGGATGTTGATTAAGGATGTTTTTGCCATTTGGGTGGTGTTTTTTGAGATTAAATATTCTGGTGTTAGGGTGTCCTAAAGTTCGATGAATGTTCCAGGGGGACTGTAAAAAACAGGTTTTTATCCAGTTTTTTTAGCCTTCAGTTCCAATAGCAGCTTCTCCGCCGCTACCCTTCCCGAATACGCTCCTCCATTCATATAGCCTTGAAAAATCACGCTGCAATGCTCCCCAGCAAAGAGGATATTGCCTTCGGGTTCTTTTTCAGCGCCCCCAAAACTGGCCCATTGTCCGGTTTTATAGGCGGTGTAGGAGCCGAGGTTGAAAGGGTAATTTTCCCAGGAAAACTTGTGCATTTTGCCGTTGGTGGCCGCTTTGAATCCAGGCCACATTTGTTCCAGGCCGGGGAGGTATTTGCTGATCAGTTCATTTTGGGTCAAGTTGGCCGCATCGTGACCGATGTTGCTGCCGCCAAAAACGGTCAGGCTGGCCAAATCGCCGGGCTGCATGCGGCTGCTGTCCCAACCACTGTAAGCAGGCAAGTCGGTATTGAAGCCTCCCTGATAGCCGTGTTTGCGCCAGATGGGATTATTGAGGCCAAACAGGATTTTCCCCCCATTGCCATAGCCCAGTTCCTGAATGCACTTGGCTTTGACGGGCGACCATTGGAAGCCGGTCGTTTTTACCTCCCGCAGTTTGGTAAAAGGTAAGGTCAAAATCAGGTAATCTGCCTTGATTTTTTTGGGCTTGTCCAGGTGGTCAAACACAGCAGTAT
>JAAFHQ010000100.1 GCA_013298445.1 Chitinophagales bacterium
TCAATTTCATTAATCCAAAACTCACGTTAGGATTAGAAATTGTGGGGCAAAAAACTTGAAATTGTGCAGACGTCTGCCCAATCGCTCCCCTTCACCCCTTCAGCGTCACCCGTACCACCTCGCCCGGTTTCACCTTCAACTTACAATACGAATAAACCCGTCCCGACTGGTCTTGGCCTTGTCGACAAGTCTTTTTTACCCCATTCACCCACACCTGTTGGTGCACCCCTGGGAAGCCAGCTTGCCAGTTCAGCGGGGCATCTCCTGCTTGCAAGCGAAGGGTAGAAGTGTGGTTTGCTTCCTGTTTGAGGGCTACCAGCGACTGGCCGATGCGGATGTTTTCCAGGCCAAGGTAGTCGATCTCCGCTGGCAGGTGCGACAAGGTGCTCAGGGCATGCGCACTGGCCTGAGGGGTGATCCCCATCAAGTCGACCACTGTGTTGCGAATCAGGACGTACGACACCTCGGGATAATCCCCATTTCGACCCGTTGCCGATTGGTAGCTGTGCTGCTGGTTCAAGCGGGTGATGATGTGTTTCATCCATTTCCAGGCAGTCTCATTCTGCTGGTGCAGGAAAAAGGTTTCGGGAATGTAGCTGATGGCTTCGATGTTGTCGGGAATATCGTCTTTGGATTCCAGGCGTTGATTGATGAAATCGAGGTACAATTGGGTGCGCGGTACATTCCCCTCGGTCAAGCCCTTCATGGGCATGAACCAAGAGTTTTCTTTGCCCCATCCAGCTACTGCTTTCCCATCTGCGGTATAGCCCCGATTGTAGGTATTGGTGTTGGTTGTGCCCCAGTTTTGGTTGAAAAACGTTTTCAGGTCTGTGGCCTTTTTTGCAAATAATTTGGCCAGTTTGGCTTCGCCCCGCAGGGCCGCCATTTGAGCATAGGCCTCAAAAGCTTTGAATTGGCAAGCGATTCCATCGCCCGATTCGATCAAAGGAGCATCTCGCGCTTCGTTGTAGGAGGCGGCACCCTGAAAAATGCCCTTGCCGGTGCCTTCTGCAATGCCATTGGGCAATTGTTGATCGTGCAGCGCAATAAAATCGGTAACCGCTTTGGAGCAGTACTGCCAAATCACTTCATCTTTGAGGTAACGCTCGTCTCCTGTCCACAAATACAATTCATACGCTTTTTCGACCAGTTCAAACGTTGCAGGCACCTCCCGTACAAAGTTCTCATTGCCCCGGTAATCCAGCAAGAATGGTGCACCATTAAAATTGATGGCCCACAATGGGAACCATTTTTTGCCCTCGTCAGCCGAAGCTGCAAAAGCTTTCAGCATCGTAAAATTCTCCTCCTGTAGTCCCAGCAGATGGGCACCGATGAGTTGGTGGCAAAAATCGCGGGAATAAAACGCCGACCTTTTGGGGTAACCCGCCCAATAAGTGGGCAGATAAGGAACAGTCCCCGATCCTGCACCCCGTTCCCAGGCATCCAGGGGGCCCGTTTTTCCGGTTTGTACATAAAACCGGGCCTTTTCTTTGGCCCAATTGAAAGCATCAAGCAATTCCTGCTGGGAAGATTGGATGAGCAAATCTGATTGAGCAATGGGGTATTGAGGAGTGTGCTGGTTGATGTTTTGACCAAAACAGTCCGGGGAAATCCCCAGTATACACATCAGTGAAATGAGCAAACAGGCCTTATTCATGCTTTTAGGTTTGTAGCAATTTTTATCAGCCAAGATAAAAATCCTTTACACTACTGCAATAAAGCAAAAGCAACATTGGAGCAGTTTTATAAAAATTCAAGTCGCCACCCGGACTCAATAACAGATGCCCTTAAACCATTTCAACCCATGCCCTGTTACCCTAGAACTGCTGATGGATTCAGCCAATAACTTTCACCCAAAGCAAAAATCAATGAAAACGATCCATATTTTACTGTGCTTCCCCATTTTTTTGGCCCTAAACTCCTGTGGACAGAAGCAGGGTTATCCAACTGCCGTACGCGCCACCACCAAAGTCCCCTCCGCTGAACTGGCCAAATACCATACCGCAGTTTTTGCAGCGGGCTGTTTTTGGTGTGAAGAAGCCGTATTCGAAAGCATCAATGGGGTGGCCGAAGTCATTTCGGGTTATGCCGGCGGTACCACCGAAAATCCGACCTATGAGCAATCCAATACCGGTACAACCGGCCACGCAGAATCAGTGGAAGTGTATTACGATAGCACAGTGATTGACTACAAAACCTTACTGCGGGTGTATTTTGCCTCGGGAGATTTGACCCAGGTGAATGGCCAGGGACCGGACATGGGGTCTCAATACCGCTCCATCATTTTTTACAAAAACCCGGTTGAAAAAGCCATGGTGGAAGAGTACATCGCTACGCTCAACGCCTCAAAAAAGTACAAGCGGCCCATCTCTGTGGAGGTCACTGCATTTACCAAATTTTGGGTGGCGGAAGACTACCACCAGGACTATGTGCAACACCATCCTGAAAGCTCCTATGTGCAGCACGAGTCCATTCCAAGGCTGATGCGCGCGCAGGCGCAGCTGAGCGATATTCTTAAACCGGGGAAAGTGCGGCATTGATTGCTTTATGGGCGGGATGAGTGCCTTGGGCCTTGGAGCATGTCTGAAATTTTATCTATCCAAGTGTTGTGCAATTCGCCTTCGATACTCCCCAGGCGTCAGCCCGACCAATTTTACAAAACAATTGCTAAAGTGGCTTTGATCGTAAAACCCACTTTCCAAGGCGATTTGTACCAGGGGTAAATCAGTGCTGATTATCAGTTTTTTGGCGTTTTGGATGCGCAGAGTGATCAGGTAATTGATCGGAGACAGTCCAGTATATTGTTTGAACTGGCGCAGGAGACTGAACTTGCCGCAATTGAAGCGTCTGCACAACTCATCCAGGCAGATTTTGTCTTTTACGTGCTGGCTGAGGTGAATTTTGATTTGTTCAAAAATGACTTGGGTGGCTTCGTTTGTAGGACTATGCCCAAGTTTGAGCGGCTTGGTATGGTGGGCATAAAAAGCCGCTTGCTGCTTGGGTTTACCTACCAGCAAGCGACTTTGAGGAGTTGATACAGAGCGTGAGTGTTGGGCCATAAGTGCTGATTTTGAGCTAATCTAGCACATCCATGTCGTGCACCAAGCCGCAAAACCAGTGCTTAACAGGCACTTAACTTCCTTATTGAATCATTAACAATTTTTTGTACTTGTTGCGGGTTTCTTCCACATTGGGGTCCAATTTGAGGGCTTGTTCAAAAAAAGCGAGGGCACGTTCCTTGTTGCCATTTTTTAAATAGCCATCGCCCAAACTGTCGTAAACATTGGCCGAATTGGGGTGTAGGGCTGCGTTGATTCGAAAAACGCTGAGGGCCGCTTTTTCATGGCCACTGTTCAGCAAATAATAAGCCGCTGCGTTGAGTTCACCTTCTCCCGAAATTTTGTGCCGGATTTGATTGGCCAAGCCTAGGTAGCTGACGTTTTCATCAGCCAACAAACCTTCTTTGAGCCATTTGTTGAGGTAGGTATAGCTGTGGTAATTGGGCGTATAGGCTTCTTTGCGCAGGATTTTGAGCAGGTCTCGTTCCAGGCTCTCCACGGGTGATTCATTGATGCGGTTGAGTTCCACCCCATTTTCGTAAACGATCAAGGTGGGCACTCTGAAGGCAAACAAGCCCCGGTCTTCGCGGCCCGGGCTTTGTTTGTAGGTGCTATCGGCATTGTCGACGGCAATGAGGGTGATTTTTGCAGTAGGCAAAGCGAGCTGATCCAGCACTTTCATCATTTTGGGCAATTCCCTTCTGCTATCGCCACACCAGGTGCCAAAAACGATTTTGATGCTGATGGAAGCCGTGTTTTGTTGTTTGAGTTGGGTCGTGATGCCTGGATTGGGCGTGTAGTTTTGGTAGCCTGGATTGTACCAGCTGGCATAAGGTGCCTGTTGCAGGGCATTGAGGCCAACAAGGCCTAACAATTTTGGCTCAGGAGTGCTTTGGGCAAAAGTAACGGTGGCCAGCAGGCAAAAAAGAGTGTGCAAAAAAATGGTTTTCATGTTTCTCGGATTGAAAAAGGCGGTACCCAGGTGCAGTGAGTTTGCAATCCAAATACCAGGGTGAATGAATAATTGCTCGGCACAAATATTCATGCACAGCATCTGGAGAGTCTTGGAAGATATTGCAGTTTTTCCTAACGAATTGTTAACCCAAAATGGGAGTAAGTCTATTACTTTAGCGGCCAATTCAAGTCAATGACCAAGAGCTACCAATCTCCTCCGCCCCACTACGACGTCATCATCATCGGCGCAGGTCCTGCTGGTGCTACCTGCGCCTTGCAACTGCGCCATTCCAATTTAAACGTTCTCTTGATCGACAAAGCCAGCTTTCCCCGCGCCAAAACCTGCGGCGACGCCATCACCGGGCGTTCCATCAAGACTTTATTCCGCTGTTGCCCGGAACTGGTGGAGCAATTTCGTTACTTCCCTCAAAAAACCGAGATCAAACATACCCGCTTGCACATCAACTCCCACAAACCCATCGACATCCATTGGGTCAATGAGGCCTATTGTTGCCGGAGGACTGATTTTGATTATGCCCTCTTGCAAGGGGTGCGCCAACATGCTCCCAATGTGCAGATTTTAGAAGGTTTTCAGGTAGATGACATTGTTCAGGACGATACAACTCCTGGAAGGTTCCTGGTTGGCAATTCCAGTCAACAACGTTATTTTACCACCCAATTCCTAGTCGGTAGCGACGGTACTCAATCCATCGTTAGCAAAAAAATGACAACCACTCGCCTGGATCAAAACCACCACGCTGGAGCTGTGCGCGCCTATTTCAGCGGAGTCAAAGGTTTACATATGAACCGCACCGAAGTGTTTGTTTTGCCCGAGTTTATGCCTGGTTATTTTTGGGTTTTCCCCTTGTCGGAAGATACCGCCAATGTGGGTTTTGGGATGTTGACCAGCAGCATCGCGCGACAAAAAATCAATTTAAAAGAGGCTGTTTATGCTTTCATCCAGGCTTCTCCGGAGCTCAAGGCTCGTTTTGCTGAAAGCACCCAGGAGGGGAAGCTGGAGGGTTTTGGCCTGGCTTTGGGCTCGCGGCGTGTCCCCATGTCGGGCGATCACTTTTTGTTGATCGGGGACGCGGCATCGCTGATCGATCCTGCTTCTGGTGAGGGCATCAGTAATGCCATTGTGAGCGGGAGAGTGGCGGCGGAAACGATTGTAGCAGCCTTTAAAAAGCGGGACTTTAGCGCTGATTTTTTAAAAAGCCATGAAAAAAAATTGTTCAAAATCATTGGGAAGGAATTAAAAACCAGCACCATTTTGCTGCGGGGTTTTCATTTTGCGCCAAAGCTGTTGGATTGGAGTGCCTATTTGATGGCGAATCCTTTTTTTAAACGTTTGGCTAAAAAGTTAATGTAATTTTGATCCGATTCAAAGCACCTTGAGCATACCTAAGTAGTGGGGCAAAAATAAATGTTCATTTTTCCTAAGCCATAGGATTAGATAAGACACTTAAATTGAACCGTTTACTTATCTAATCCTATGGCAAAATGAACATTTATTTTTTTATCGCCCCTAAAAGCCCTATTCACCATGATTGAAACCTCTCGACTCCGCATTCAGCCTCTCAGCTACGAGCAGCTGCTGAAGTACATCCAAAATGACCAGTCCCTGGAAAAAGAACTCCAACTGAACGACAGTACCCGCAGCATTTCCCCCGAACTCAAGGAAGCCCTGGAGCAAACCATCTTACCCAATGTTGCCCGACCCGACCACAATTATTTGTACTCCACCCTTTGGACCATCATTGACCGGGCCAAAAATCAAATGGTGGCCGATTTGTGCTTTGTAGGAGAGCCAGATTCGAACGGCCAAATCGAAATAGGCTTTGGTACCTACGAACAGCACCAAGGCCAGGGATACATGAGTGAAGCAGTTGGTGGCATGGTCACCTGGGCAAAAACTCAGCCGGAGGTCAAATGCATCTACGCCGAGACGGCGGAGGATAACATTGCCTCCATGTCCGTTTTACAAAAAAATGGTTTTGTGCAGTTGAATAAGGTGGATGGGATGTGTAAGTGGAGATTGGAGTTGTGATCTGCACAAATCTAGAACCCCTCCCCGAAGGTTCAAAACCTTCGGGGGGGTAGAGCAGAGAAACAGAGCTTTGCTCGACCCCCCCGAAAGTCTACTAAAAATCAATCCGCGTGCTGCATCACCAAATTCACAATGCCAGCTTTGACCGATACGTACATCGCCGTCATTTCGTCTCCACTCATCAGCGAGATAACACCTTTGCTGATTGTTGATTTGACGTTTTCCTCATCTTCCATCCACATCGCTTTGCCAATCAGGTAAGCTTCTTCGACAGTCATACCTGGATTGAAACGAATCGTGTAAGAAGAGCCGCCTTCACCCATGTCGACTTCTACTTCAGCACCATTGGTGTACGCCACCTTATGGCGGTCATAACGAGTTTCTCCTTTGGGCAGATTTACCTTAGCCCCTTTGGCCGGGGAGTGCATTTTCAAGTAGCGCTCCTGGATGGTGCCTGCGTCGGAAGGGTCGTCGTTGGGCAAGCTGCCGGGTGTTTTGTACTTGGACAGGTAGCCGTCGAATACAAACCCGGTTTTGCCATTAGCAGTTTTTACTTTCACCCAAAAACCCTTGATGGTGAATCCCGTAAATACCGTTACGGAATGGGGTGTTTTTTTGAGGCCTTCGGCTTGTACTATCAGTAAGGAACCATACTCCACAGTCATAACTTTAGTACCTGTCGGAGCGGCAGTTTCGCGCAGGATGAGCCCACTGGCTGCGTGTACGGTTAATTTATCCCCAGCGGCGTAGCTGCCGATGGAAAAGGCAAAAGATGGCAATAAAATCAGTGTCAAGAGTAAAAAAAGAGCATTGTTTTTCATGTGCTTAATAAGGTTGACTAGGTTGGCAATAGAGATTTCGATGTGAATGCTTTGGGAAAGCAAGCGCCTAAAATTACAAGCTTTTTGTAAAGTAGTAGCTAAGGTGACTCAAAATAGTTAATCACCTAAGCTCTTGACTTTGAATGGTTTTTAACGTATTTTTAGGCCCGATTACTCCTTGCGAAAGCCCAAATTCCTTCACCTCATTTGTTTTACATAACTTAAAAATACACCTATGAATCCATTCTTGCGTTTTTTAACTCTTACTGTGTTGCTTTCTCCCCTAAGTCTGATGGCACAAAGCCCGGTAGGCTCCTGGAAATTGCCCGTTCCCGATGGAAGCGGCAACATGATTACCCTAAAAGTGGATATTTCTGCTGAGGGAACTTTTACCCTGGACGTTGGTGCTGATGGCAACATCGAAACCAAAGGAAAATACACCATGGATGGGGCAAAAATGTCCATTCAGGAAACCGAGGGCACCGAATGCACCGGAGTGGGAGTGTACACCATCAAAGTGGAAGGCGATACGATGACCATGACCAGAATAAGTGACGCCTGTACCGATCGCGGCGGCCCCGAAGGAGTGATGGTGCTGAAAAAAGCTTGAGTTTTTGCTTACAAATTTTGTGATTGAATAAAAGACAGGCCAGTTGATGCATTCAGCTGGCCTGTTCTTTGTTAAGGTGAGGTAGAAAAAAAGCCAGCACCTCTATTGACAAAAAGCAGGTTTTCTTCAGCTTAAAAGTCAGTGCATCAACAATTGGCTTATCGTTTTTTTACAGCATGAAAAATGGCATACTAAGTTTGTTGTTATTGGCTTGTGTTGGCCTTTGTCGAGGCCAAGAAGCTGAAGAACCTAGATTCAACGTCGGGTTTGAACTGGACGCGCTTCCGTACCTTACTGGTGGGTATTTTATCGCTGGCTGGGCTGGTCAAGGCCACTGGCGTTGCCGGGTTTTGACGGCCAATGTCAATAAACCGGATTGGAGCACGCCTAAGGGTTTTAGCAAACACCACGTCGCGGCCTATGCAGCGGTAGTTGACGTTTTTTTGAAACCCGGTTGGCGGGGTTGGTGGATTGGTGCCGGGCCTGTGTATTGGCAAAGCCGGATCCAAACCGATGCCCGGATCCAAACCGCTCATTTTAACAACTTCCTCTTGAATGGCAGTTTGGGATACAACCTGGAAGTGGGCAAACAATTTTACCTCTCGCCCTGGGCGGGTTTGAGCATGCGAGTTGCTGGCGACCGCGATGTTCCCGTAGACCAACAATTGTTCACCTTGCCTCTGTTTAACCCTGAAGCTTCGCTAAAACTGGGTTTTCATTTTTAAAGCTGACTAAACTCGTGCGTAGGGCAAACGTACAACCTGTTCCGTACGATGGTAAGTATCCAAACCACTTACCGCCACAGTGCCTGCTCCTTGCAGGTCTAGGTTACCTTTTTCATCCAAACAATGATCTGGCAAAATCAGCTCCAGCACCTTGCCAATGAGCAAAATGGTATTATTGGCCTTGATGTAGTATTCCTCTACGTATTCCAAGCCCATTTTGATGCTGGACTCAGCTACAAAAGGTGCGGCAATGCCTTCGCGCCACTCGGGTGTGAGCCCCACTGCGTCGAATTCAGAAACGCCATCGGGATAACTGGCTGAGGTTTGATGCGCCGCCTGGACGATGTTTTCCTGTACATGGTTGAGGGTGAAAAATCGGGAATGCTGGATGTTTTGATAGGTGTGCCGGGTTGTTTTTAAATCGCCGTCTATCGGGCGGGTTACGATACCAATCAAAGGTGGCGCAGAACCAATGTGCACAGCTGAGGAGAAAATGGCCAGGTTGGGTACCCCATCCGGGCCTACACTGCCCACGAGGTTGCCACTTTTGAAACCAGTAATGGCATTGATCAAGGTCAAACGAGGAATCCGGGGTAGTTTTTCGATGTCTGGTAGTGAAAGGATCATAGTAGATTCGCTTTTAAAGCATGCTCTTTAACGGGCTTTGACTTCCAGCGCAACTCCCGCCAGGCTGCTTGTTGTTCTTTATCCAAAAAGCTCCAGGCTACAATCCGGCTAGTTTTGTTGCCCTGGCCCATTGGGATGGTTTTGATTTCGGTAGCGTCCGCTTTGCTGAGCGCTTCGTAGGTTTTTTTGAGATGGGCTTGTTTGGAAATTAAACTGGAAAACCAAAAGCAGGAAGTGGCAAACAGCCGGCTTTGGCGCACCATTTCACGCACGAAGGCTTCCTCTCCTCCTTCGCACCAGAGTTCCATGTTTTGTCCGCCAAAATTCTTGGTAACTTCTGTGACTTTTTTTTGTTGCAAATTGCTCAGTTTGCGCAAAGTTGAGGCCTCAGCGGCCTCCGCCGAGGCGTGGAAAGGAGGATTGCAAATGGACAAATCGAAGTATTCCTCCTCTTGGATGATGCCCTTGAAGAGGTCTGTAGACTTGGTTTGTAAACGGCAAATTACTTTTTCCTGCAAAAAAGGATTAGCCGCGATGATGCGATTGGCCGACGCTAAGGCCAGGGCGTCAATTTCAGTTCCCACAAAAGACCAGCCGTATTCTTTGACCCCGATAATAGGGTATACACAATTGGCACCAACGCCAATGTCCAGGCAACGGATATGTTGCCCCCGAGGAATTTTCCCAGAATTATAGGCTCCCAGGAGCTCTGCAATATGATGGATGTAATCGGCTCGTCCAGGGATGGGAGGGCACAGATACCCCTCGGGAATGTCCCAATTTTCGATGTCGTAATACTGTTTCAACAGCCCTTTATTCAACATTTTTACCGCCGCAGGGTCAGCAAAATCGATGGATTCATCGCCGTGTACATTTGGTTTTACAAAAGGCGCCAATTCTGGGGAGCTGGCAATCAACAGGGCGAAATTGTAACGCGCCCGGTGCTGGTTGCGTGGGTGCAATTGCGCTTTTTCGCTGGGATGTTCTTTCTTTTCCTTGGTGCGGCCTTTTGGCTGCTTATTGGTTTGCCCCTTATTGATCTTTGGCATGCTATTTTGATTGGGTCGCAAGATAAGGTAATTACTGGTTTTTGTGTTTATGGTATCCGCAATACAGTATAGGCCGGGGTTCCAATGCAAATCTATGCCGGATTGGACTTTAGTTAAAATTCTTGTACATTTCAATAAAATTCACCCAATGACCCAAACCAAATCAAACCCTTTCCGCTTTATTGTTTTCCTGTTTTTTAGTGTAGCTATCCTGAGCAGTGCGGGAAAGTGCAGCCAATCCGGCACAGCAGTCAGCAGTACCGACCTCGCTAAACCCGTGGATGAACTCCTCTTCAGCCACATCAAAGGATTGGGCGACATCTACGCCAAAGACGAAATCTGGAAGGGATACGCCTACAATACCTACCGCCAATACTTCGTCCATTTTACTGAAAAAGGCCCCGACCGCGCTTTTGTAATCAATCCTCCCACTCCGCCCAAAGGCGCCATCCGATTGGATGCCCAAGAAGGCAAAGGGCTGGTGGTTTACCGCTATGACCTGCGCATGAAAGAGGCTTACGATCTCGTTTTTGGCCCCGAAGGCAATGGCACCTTTGAATTCACCTTCGACATTGCAGGCAACAACTATTACCTTCAGGCTTATTCCGACGACCTGGCAGAAGACTCCGGCGATACCTCCCGGGCAGTGTCTTTTTCCACCCACGAATTGTTTCACCGCTATCAGGACAATTGGGAGCAGGTACCCGGCTCCAAGCAAGATTTTGACAATTTCCCCCTGACTGTGGAGTTATTGGAACTCCAAATCCTTTGCCAGGAAATCATGAAAGAGTTGCCCAGTTACCCCAGCGAAATTTCCGCCTTGAAAAAGATTTTGCGCCAATACGTGGCCATCCGCAGCAAAGAAATGGAGCTGGATCCCACACCCGATCAGCTAATCCGCAACCATG
This sequence comes from Chitinophagales bacterium, assembly GCA_013298445.1. Classification (GTDB taxonomy): domain Bacteria; phylum Bacteroidota; class Bacteroidia; order Chitinophagales; family Saprospiraceae; genus Haliscomenobacter. The sequence continues at coordinate 10,804 of JAAFHQ010000100.1, forward strand.
AATTGTACCAGGAACAAATGGAGGGTTCGCCCAAATACATCGAAACCATGGGTAACCTGCAGTTTTTTACGCAATCTACCGTGCCCGTCCATTTCAGCTATTCCATTTTTGAGTTTTCCATCGAAACCAAAGCCGAGGTAAGGGGCATGATGGGGCAGTCGGTGTATTACGGCACGGGGCCTGGTGCCATTTACATCCTCGATCGCCTCGGTGTAAACATCGAAGCGATGGAACAGGGTAAAACGCCTTATGACCTGGCCAAAGCCTACCTGAACATGAGCAAATGGGAGCAAGATCAAGCCTTGCAGGAAGCAAAAATGATCAAAAACTGGCCGGAGATTCAGGCGAAAGCGCGCGAATGGATGGCTTTGGAATAGCCTGTTTTTGGAAGTAATTTCGACTATTTTTTTCCTAGAAAAAGCAGCCCATCCAAACTCCATTTCCCCCCTCCGGCAAACAAAAACAAAACCCCAAACAATACAAACATAAAGGGATGTTGGTCCTCATACCAGAATTTTCCATGCCCGATAAAGAAGGTGATGTAGGCCAGGGTTCCAATACAAATCAGCGCAGCTACCCGGGTTAGCAATCCCAGCGCGAGCAAAACACCCGCCACAAACTCTGAGCCCTTGCCCAGGTAAACCAGCCATGCCCCTTCTGGGCCTTTAAAGTTCTCCCATTCCAAGTACCCTTTCATCAAGTTGGCATCAAAAACCTCGTAGCCGTGGTAAATCAGCAACAAACCGACGATGATGCGCAAAATGGCGAGAACACTTTCTTGA
>JAAFHQ010001000.1 GCA_013298445.1 Chitinophagales bacterium
ACAAGTCTTTGACGTCGCTCCAACCCGCGTCTAGCATCACGTATTCCAGGCCAAAACGGGCGGCAAAATCGATGTAGTACTTGTACGTATTTGTATTGATGCCCGCCTCAAAAGGTACATTGTACAAATTGCTGCCAATGATCCATTCTTCGGTGCTGGTGCCAGGCCGAATCCAATCCGTATCCACGAGCCGATTGGGGCTGGCCAAACGGTACACCAAATCGCTTTGCACCAGGTCGGCATCATTGGGGGCCACCACCAGTACCCGCCAGGGGTAAGTTCGGGTGCCCGCACAACGCGCGATCCAGTTTTCGCGCTCCGTCACGATCTGCTGCGGGAATTCTCCTTCTGTAACCTTGATTTTTTTGGGAAAAGTGGCAAATACGCCCCGCAGGCTGTTGCCGCTGCCTTTTTGTAAAAACATGCCCGGATAACCCAAGAGGTCCGATTCGGTCAACAGGATTTTGGGCCCGGTTTGGGGTATGAGCAGCACTGGCGAAAAAGCCAAATCTGCCTTCGGCATGGTATCGAGTCGCGCAAATTTATAAGGTGCCTCAAAACTGGTATGGTACACATCGGCATCGCTGCGCGGCAATACACTGGGGTAATACAAGGTGCTGGCACCCGGCACCCGTACTTCGGCCACCTCGTTTTGAATGGTAATGCTGTCTTTGAAGCGGGTGGCAAAACGGTAAGCCAAACCATCGTTGTACACCCGAAAATGCAGGCTGTAATTGCCCTGGAAATCCAGGCTGAGTTCCTCGTACTGCTCGGGAATTAGGGCGCGTTTTTCGGGTACGATTGGACGAATGGTATCACGTACGCTGCGGCGGGTTTCTTTTTGCACTTTGGCCCTAATCCCCAATTGCTGGCCATTGAGCAATTGCAAGCTGAGGGTACAAGAGTCCAGAATGCTTCGCTGTTGGTATTTCACCCGGTATTGCAAGGAGGAACCTACCCCGATTTCCAGTTCGAGTTGACCATCGGGTGAGCTGAGGCGATAGCTCTGGCCATAGACTTGAACCCCTAGAAATAGGATAGTGTAGAGTAGGTAAAGGCGCATAATTGAGTTATTGCCTTAGGTGATTCTTCAGTGCCTTAAGTTACTTAGGTGGTGAAATAAAGTCTTCTTCTTAACCACCTAAGTAACCTTAGACACCGAAGAACCACCTTAGTCGGTTATCGAACTTCACTCCCAAGACCTCACCACCATCAAACGATTGATCGCCCAACTGATGAAAAACGCAATGATGAAGGACGAAACAAAAGGAATCCAGAAATAAATGCGGAAGTACTCCAGCAGCAATTGTACGGGGAAGTTGAACAATGGGTTGCCCGTCGTGCGCGCCCAAACCACCGAGATGATTGAATGCCCGTCTTCGCGCAACAACAGCGTAGTGGCAATCAATACCAAACTCAACAAAATGGCGGTGCTCCACAATTCACTCACCCAATCGCGCATCAGCGCCAGGACGACAATGACCAAACCCAGGGTAAGCGGGGCGGTCAGGCGGATCATCTTAAAAATGAGCGTGATGCCCTCGGCGTCCAGACTAAAATCACCTTGCAACACCGTTGACAATATACCTGGCAAGGAAAATGACGTGAGCGTCGTGATCACAAACACAGCAAGCCCTCCAGCAGTACTGATGTCTTTTAAGGCTTGTTTGAGGCTGTGTTTTTTCTTTTCCGGTTCCGCGGCAGGATTGGTGGTTTTTTCGCTGGCCTCCATTGGTTTTTTGTGTAAATATAGCGGGTTTGGGGAAAAAATCAACACCTGATCCTCATTTCCCCACCAACCCCATCAGCGCCCTCCCCACTGCCTCGTCGCCCTTCAAAGCATCACTCGGCACTGGATATTTTTCATTGAACACCTTCAAATCGGCTTCTGCCAAAACTATATTCGAACTTTCATCAAATTTTCCGTCTTTCAACACCCCACCCGTATTCAGTCCCAGGTGTTTGGCCAAAAAAGCGTAGGCTGCCTGGCGTTTGGAGGCATTGTAGTCGTGTTTTTCCTGGGCAAAATGGGCGTTTTCCACATTGGCAGTACTGTTGTAAAACCCGTAAATGCGTTGTACAAAGGGATATTCAAACGTGGGCGTATTTTTGGTCCAATCGTCGCCATCGGAAATGAGCAGCAGGGGTTTGGGGGCAAAAAGCGCCGCAATTTCGAGGTTGGAAGTGATGTGCGTCGGGCGTTTGTGTACGGGCATGCCACTTTTGCAGGTACAGCCCCCAAAAAAATGCCCCGATACCATCACCACCGGCACCGATACCTTGATGCGTTCGTCCACTGCGGCCAGCATGAAGGTTTGGGTACCACCACCTGATTCGCCGCTGATGGCCACGCGGTTTTTGTCCACCCCGGGCAGCGAAAGCAGGAAGTTGAGCACGTAGCTGCTGTTGATGAGTTGCAATTTGAAGGCCTTTTCAATTTTGTGGTCGCAGTATTTGGCGTCGCCATAGCCCACCATATCGTAGGCAAAAACGGCTGCGCCCATGCGTGCGAGTGTCGCACAACGCTGTTGGACGTATTCTTTGTAGCGGGGTTCGGGGCCGTGCCCATGCGGGGCGAGGATGGCGGCGAGTTTGCCTGTTTTGTCCAGGGGGG
>JAAFHQ010001001.1 GCA_013298445.1 Chitinophagales bacterium
GTTTGATGTGCCGCAAATGGAATTGACGGCGAATTATTTGAGTGGGAATTTTGGGTAAAAAATGATAGAATAAATTAACTTACTCAGGCAACCCTTTGCCTCCAAATCCCATTATCCCTGTAAAATCAACACTTGATTACCCAAGCCATCATTGAACAATGCCAAAACGGTGAAACATCAGCCCAACGTAAGGTCTTTGCGGCCTATGGGGAGCTGTTGTTCAAGGTGGCTTGGCGCTACCTACATGAGCGGATGTCCGCCGAAGATGCTGTAGCCCAAGCTTTCGCCAAAGCGTTCCAACAAATGGCCAAGTGCCAATTCGAATCTGTGGCTAAACTGGAAGCCTGGTTACGCCGCATTGTAGTCAATGAAGCTTTGGGCATTTTGCGCGAGCGCTACAAATGGACTTGGGCTGAGTTGAGTGAATTGCCTCAGTACGCTACGGGTATTGAAGAGCAGTTGGACGACTTGAGTGCGGCTGAAATACTCAACCTCATTGCAGCCTTGCCGCCTGGATACCGCGCCGTATTCAATCTGGCCGTAATTGAGGGCTACAGCCACCCAGAAATTGCAAAGTTGTTGGAGATTTCCGAAGGCACTTCCAAGTCACAACTCAGCAAGGCCAAGGCTCTTTTACAATGCAAAATCAAAAAACTATACTGGCATGATTTCCAAAAATGAGTTTTCGGAATCGCTCGCAAAGCGGTTGGAAGCATCAGCGGCCGGTAATCTTTATCCAGCCTGGGAGGAAGAAAGGATGTGGGAGAAGGTCACTGAAAAAATGAATCCACCCCGAGGTTTGGTTCGGCCTTTGGTTGGCTTGATGGTAGTGTTGGCACTGCTTGTTACAGGACTTTCTACTGATCAAACTTCGCCCAAAAACACTAAAGATAGCAGCCTTGAGAAAAGGCAACTTGATCAGCAGCCCATCGCAGATGCAACAGGCCGAGTTCATTTTATCGCAATTGAACCTGCGCTGAAACATAAACTGGAAAAGCAGTTGAACAAGCAAAACCCAATTCTGATCAAAAGCATTGAGGAGCCCCTGGCAATCAATGCATTCGAACAGGATCTTCCTGCCATTTCAATACCTGATTCCAACACGATAATTTTCGCTTTTTTATGGGATCAAGGAATTTATACCGATGCAAACCAAGACGGGGCAAGTATCGATGCCCAATGGGTTAAGGAGCAATCTTTTGACCTGCTTCGCCCCACTATGGATTCCACCAATTTTCCCCATCATGTCATCAAACTAAAGACAACAAACTAATGAAAGCATTTATTTTTTGGACTTGTATGTTGCTCATGCTGCATACAGCGGGCGGAGCTATGAATCCTGCTTACCGGATTGAAGTGAGCATTGCCGGGTTTTCAGGCCCGAAGCTTTACCTTGGCTACTACCTCGGCAACAAACAATACGTTCTGGATACCGCCGAGGCCATTGCTGCCAATACTTTTGTGTTTAGTGGTGCTCAGCCCCTAAAAACCGGAGTTTATTTTGTTGCCTTACCGCCTAAAAATGATTTTTTCCAAATCCTGGTTACGCCTCGTGAACAATTTTTTTCGATTCAAACAACCCAGGAAAAATTGCAGGAAGGTGTCAAAATAGAAGGAAGTACAGAAAATGGACTTTTTTATGCCCATCTCCGTTACCTGCGAAAACAGCAAGCGAAAGCAGAAGCGATCTCTGAAATCATCAAACAGCCAGAAACAAAAAAAACGTCCCGAACGCAGGCCGAACTAAAGCAGCAGCAATTAAATACAAACGTAGCGCAGGCTCAAAAAAAATGGGTGCAAAAAAATGTTGGCACTTATGCAGCAACCATCATTGGCGCAAATTTGCATCCAACACCTACACTTGAATCCTTCGCCAAATTGGATAGCCTCGAAAAGTCGCACCAACTTTGGATGTGGACCCGTCAGCACTACTTTGATTACTTGCCCCTGGGTGACTCTACCCTACTGCGAACGCCCTTTCTGTTTGAAAAAGTCGACTACTTCATCCGCACAATGACGCCTCAGCATCCCGATTCCATTTGTCGGGCAATCGATACTGTCCTGTCCCAAATGAGCAAAGCGCCCGAAACTTTTCAATTTTACCTCGTCCACTTCCTCAACAGTTTTGCTGCTTCAAATTTTGTAGGAATGGATGCGGTTTACGTCCATTTGGTAGAAAAATATTACAACACGGGAAAAGCGCCCTGGGTATCTGCGGATCAACTCGCAAAATTGAGCACCAATGCAAAAAAACTAAAACCCCTATTGATTGGCAAAATCGCACCAGACATCAGCCTCGAACGCAAGGGGCAGCACACGCAGTTGCATCAAATCCAGTCTCCTTACACCGTGCTTTTCTTTTGGCGTTACGATTGTAGCCACTGCACAGAGTCTTTGCCAGCGTTGAAGAAATTTTATGAAAAATACGCCGCACAGGGCATCACCTTGGTGGCCATTTGTGTAAAACCGACGCAGGAACAGCCAAACTGCGCCAAATACCTCCAAGAAAACCAGATGCCTGAGTGGTTTAATGCCACTGATCCAAGTGGCAAATACTTTGGCTTGTACAACCTCGAAACCACCCCACAGGTCTACATTTTGGACCAAAAGAAA
>JAAFHQ010001002.1 GCA_013298445.1 Chitinophagales bacterium
CCACGGGCGAGCCTTCTGACATACCATAACCTTCAATAATCGGCACATTGAAGCGGGCTTCAAAATCCTTGAGCACCTGCACCGGCAAGGAAGCACCTCCAGAAACTGCAATGCGCAATTGAGCCGAAATACTCTGGTAATCAAATTTCTCTTCCTTGTAATTCAATAAGCCCCAGTACATGGTTGGTACCCCGGCAAAAACACTGACTTTGTGTTTGGCCATGAGCCCAAATACCGCTTCAGCATCAAACCTTGGCAGCAAAACACTGGTAGCCCCACGGTACAAACCCGCATTCATCAACACCGTCATCGCAAAGATGTGGAAGAGCGGCAGCACGATCAACAACGTATCGGCTGGCTGAATGCCCACCAAATCTGCCGAAAGAATGGCATTTTGCAAGAGGTTGCTATGGGTCAACTCCGCCCCTTTGGGACGGCCCGTGGTACCGGAAGTGTAAATGATAATGGCAGTATCCTCGGCACCAGTGGCATGAGCTTGCCCGGCGGGGGATTGCCCCGCCATCAAACTGCCCAAGGTGGCTACACCTGGTATGGCTGGCGCGTCCGTAGGCTGCGGCATGATGAGGAAAAAATGATCACAGCTGGGTACTTCACCAAAGGCCTGATGCCCCATTTGGCCGATCGGCAAATCAGGTGTACCTACAAAACAAAAGTAAGCCTTGGCCTCACTGTCACTGAGGTGGTAGACGATTTCGTCTTTTTTGAGCAGTACGCTCAGTGGCACTACCACGGCACCAGCTTTCAAAATCCCGAAATAGATGATTGGAAAATAGGGCAGGTTAAAACTGCTGAGGGCAACTTTGTCCCCAGGCTGGATGCCTTGCGCCCGCAGGCCATTGGCCACTTGATTGGCCGCACCGTTAACCTGGGCAAAACTAAGTTGAACTTCGCCAAAAATATAGGCTGTTTTTTGTGGATAGCGCCGCGCGCTGTCTTCAAGCAGGACAGATAGGTTGAGCATGCGATCTAAAGTTTGATGTAGGTTGATCTGATACTTGGCAGAATCGTTTGGGTGAATATACGAGGAAATTGGGGAATGGGATGTGGTGGTGGGGAAAAACTATTGTGTGTATGAATTGTATTTTCCTGCACCCCATTCTCCATCTATCAATAGGGATAGTTTGCTTTTATAGCCAGTAATAAAATTAATAACTGATTCAGTCATTAGAAAATGTTCTAACAAGTCCAATTTTTCAAATCGCGTGCGCAACCAATTCCTTACGCAGCTCTATATCCTTTTGAATGTCTTCAATTCGTTGAGACAGCAACTCCAGTAAATCCCACTTGTTCAACTCATACAACTCTGCGATGCTGAATACCAAGCGTATCGCATATTCTCGATAATCAACAAGGGTGTCATTGAGTGGTACCTGGTACTCGAAGTTTTTGGACAAGGAAAGTGAATCGGGAGGCGTCATTACACAAACATGCTGGTCTCGACTTTGCTCTAGCCAGCCTTTAGACTTCAAAAAAGCGACAATGGTTGAATGCTGCGGTACTTGGCTAATTTTCATCGAATTTTTATTGACTAAGCAATTTAAAAAAGTTTTGGAAAAAATCCAAGTCAACTTGCTGACCAATCGGGATTGAGATCCTTTTGCTGTAGCGATTTAAAGTTAAGCTTTCCTCTGAATCTGGATAATACCAAAAAGCCTTCCCTTGAATACTCAATTTTTCGGGTGAAAAGTCAAGCCATTGATTTGCTTCGCTTGGCAAAACAAAGACCACTAAAACTAAGGGAATGTAACGAAATTTAGGCCTTTTTTGAAATGGATGACGCTTGATCAGATCATTGAAATTTTTACTTTCCAGGTCAAACTTGATTTCATCTTCATTTATCGAAATACTCTCGACAGTAGTGCTCTTTAATTGGATGTCCAAAGTTCTCCCAGAACTAAAATAACGCGTTCGATCTCCTATCTGATAGGATGAAATTTCCTCAACCATTAGATCAACTCCATAATCGGTAAAAGGAGTTTGAGCACTGAAACCACCATATGAAGCCAGGATGCTAAGGTATTGAACCGATAATGACTCTTTGATTTTTTCAACCATATGGATAGCTTTTATCCAACCCAAATATAATTATTTTTGTTTTAATAAATTATTTAAATTAAAATTTTGTTTTGCAAAATGTTTACTAAAAGCCTCCTCTCAATTTTAAAATAGGATTACGATCATCAAGTGGTAAAAATCTCCGACTTTAAAAACTCTTTAAAACCACAAAGGCACCAAAACACCAAGCATTGACCAAATCAATCGCTTAGCGTCTTAGTGCCTTCGTGGCTAAAAAAAACTACTTACCCTATTTCACGATAAAGCGTCGGGTAGCAATTTTTCCATCATTCAGTATGCTCAGGAAGTAAGTGCCCGCAGGCAATTGACCCACTGCAAAGCTTTCAAAATTGACGCTTTGCCCTGGGAAGCTCACCTGGCGTTCCGCCATTTTGCGGCCCAGTGCATCACTGATCCAAAGAGAACCTTTAATGGCTTCTTCAGCGCGGATGCGTACACTTACTTGATCATCAACCATGGTGGGGAATACGGTCATTTCACTTAGGCCG
>JAAFHQ010001003.1 GCA_013298445.1 Chitinophagales bacterium
CAGGGGTTTCAATTTTGATGACCAATCCCAGTTGATGATCAGTACCCAAAGCCTGCTGCAATTGGGCCATGTCTTGGGTATTGCGCACGAAGGAATAACCTACAATATCGGCATGTTGCTGGATAAAGGGCAAACAAGCCAGGTCATACTCCGTTAATGCAGGGGTAGATAAGATTGAATCAGGAAAATTGATGCCTTTTTCAGCTTTGATGAATGGCTTTTTGCTGGAGATGCGTAGGATTTGTAATTTGGTTTTGCCTGCTTCGGTTTTCTCCACTCGAGCTTCAATCAGCCCGTCGTCAAACAACACGATTTCCCCCGGATTCAATTGTTCGCTGACCCCAGTTAGGCTGCACCCGATGGCATGTTTTTCCTTCCCCAGTAAAGCCTCGTCTACAAGAGAAATTGTCTGGCCTACGGCTATCTCGAGCTTCTTGTTCTTGCGGAGTACGGTACGAATTTTGGGCCCCGCCAAATCCATGTAGATTTTACAGCTCAAGCCAGTGATTTTTTCTGCCCTTTTTACGTGTTCAATCATCCGAAACCAGGTCGATTCATCGTCGTGGGCACAATTGATGCGGGCCACGTTCATGCCAGATTGCAGCATGTTTTTTACTTTTTCATAATCGTCGGCCATCTTGCTGTCGAAGGTGAGCATGATGTATGGCACCGAGTCGATTTGTTTGGGCCCAAAAAGGGCAGTGGCTTTTTGGGCCAGAGATTTTTTACCAGTACTGTAAGTGAAAACGTTTTCGCTGGTTTTTTTTGCACCCAGGTGTTGCATAATGGCCAATAACTGGCCTCTCACGTGGCTTTCCGAACTGGTGATGGAAGACAAACCTACTTCATGCAAAGCGTCTTGTAGCTCGCGGATATCCAGACTGCGCAAAGCCAGGTAATGCAGTAAGTTGGCTGCATTGGCACGCTGAGTGGGGTGCACCTGATCAAGCAGGTGGCCAAAATCTATTTCGGCACGCAGCATGAAGGTGTCGATTTTTTCCAGCTCGGTAGCAAGTTTGTTCAAGGCAGCACGCATAGGTTTTGATTTCGTGCTGCGAAGTTGTTATGGTTTGGCAGGAGTTACAATGATTTTTGGCCTGCTTGGGAATGATTAACAGGTTTGGAATAGGCATGAATTTAATGAAATTAATATTTGGGCAGCCACAAAGGGCTGCCGCTACCATTACCGCTTTCTCCGCAAATCCAAACACCATCCACCTTCTGCCGCCATTGGCACCTCTAATGGCATGGCCACTTCCCGTTCGCCAAACACCCTGGTCTCCCGAACCACGTCGGTTTCTTCATTTGGCGGCGCCACAGTCAAAGTAGTCTGCGTATGTCCATAATCCCAGAAACGACTGATTCGACGGCCTTCCGCCTCGAAACTGTTTACTGGGTAGGTCTCGTAAGCGCGGCCACCCGGGTGCGCCACATGGTAGGTACAGCCACCGATGGAGCGCTTGTTCCAGGTGTCATATACATCGATCACCAGCGGTACATCCACAGGTACGGTAGGGTGCAAAGCACTAGGCGGTGCCCAGGCTTTGTAACGCACACCCGATACAAATTCTCCATTGATGCCCGTGCTGCGCAAAGGCAGACGTACCCCATTGCACAACAACCAGTAGCGCTCAGCATTGATGCCCGTTACCTTTACTTCCATACGTTCGACGGAAGAATCCACAAAGCGGGCAGTCCCCGAATTGCTCATTTCCTCACCCAAGACATTCCAAGGCTCGATGCCGCTGCGCAGTACCATTTGTACATCTCCTACTTGTACACGCCCGAGGAAGGGGAAGCGGAATTCGAAGAAAGGCTCCAACCACTCCATTTTAAAGGGGAAGCCTGCGGCCTGCATTTGGTTGCAAACATCGCGCAGGTCTTCACGTACGTAGTGGTGCAAAAGGTATTTGTTGTGGAGTTCTGTGCCCCAACGAACCAGTCTTTGGTTGTACGGCTGTTTCCAAAACCAGGCGATCAAGGTGCGGATCAGCAGGAGCTGCACCAAACACATTTCTTTGCTTGGTGGCATATCAAAAGCGCGAAGCTCAAGTAAGCCAAGCCGCCCGGATGAAGAATCGGGACGATACAATTTATCGATGCAAAATTCAGCGCGGTGCGTATTGCCCGTGATGTCGACCAGCAAATTGCGGAAAATACGATCGGTCAGCCAGAAGGGTAGATTGTCTTCACCCGGCTCAGGAATTTGACTAAACGCAATTTCCAGTTCATACAACATTTCCGCCCGACCTTCATCCACCCGTGGTGCCTGACTGGTAGCCCCAATAAATGCGGTGGAAAACAAATAGCTCAAGCCTGGGTGGTTTTGCCAAAAACAAATCAAGCTGCGCAGCAAGTCCGGGCGGCGCAAAATGGGGCTATCCGCTGGCGAGAGCCCGCCAATGGTGATGTGGTTTCCCCCACCCGTACCGGTATGTTTGCCGTCCAGCATAAATTTCTCCGCGCCCAGGCGACTTTGCCGGGCCGCTTCAAAAAGATTGTCGTAGTTGAAAAGGACTTCACTCCAGGATTTGGCAGGTTGGATGTTGATTTCTACCACACCAGGGTCAGGAGTTACGGC
>JAAFHQ010001004.1 GCA_013298445.1 Chitinophagales bacterium
AAGTGAGCGGTATCAGGATTTGTTGCTAGCCCAACCGCATTATTTACAGCAGATTCCTCTGCAATATTTGGCCTCCTATTTGGGAATTACACGGCGACATTTAAGCCGAATCCGTCGGGAAATCCTGGAAAACGCAAATTAATTTTTTGGGACAAATGTCCTCTACATTCCACTCCTAGCCCCTTAGTTTTACCTCTTCAAAAGGTAAAACATGAAAAACATCCTCGTCATCAATGGGCATCCGAATCCGTCTAGTTTTAATGCAGCCCTTACTGTAGCGTACCTTCAAGGAGCAAAAGAAGCTGGGGCACAGGTCGAAGAACTCACCATTGCCAACTTGAAATTCAACCCCAACCTCCAATATGGTTACCAAAAACGAATGGACCTAGAGCCCGACCTCCTGATGGCCTGGGAAAAAATCCAGGCTGCCGATCACCTTGTGTGGTTCCATCCGGTGTGGTGGGGAGGCTTGCCCGCTATCACCAAAGGGTTTATTGATCGGCTATTTTTACCGGGCATGGCATTTAAATACCGCGAAAACTCCGTTTGGTGGGACAAGTTGTTACAGGGAAAAACGGCACACATCATCACAACCTTGGATCAACCAGCTTGGTTTTATTATTGGTTTTTTGGGAATCCTAGTGTGAATCAGCTCAAAAAAGCGACGCTTGAGTTTTGTGGAGTCAAAGTCAAAAAAGTGAGCTATATCGGGCCGATTCGGGGGGCAAAGCCAGAGAAACTGGAGTTGTGGTTAAAAAAAGTAGCTAAATTGGGGAAGTACTAAAGTTTTCCCCTGTTTGAATAAACCTCAAAGGTTTTGGGCAGTCCAAGTCCAAAACCTTTTTTTATGAAATATACTTACTTCTTGTTCTCCTTTTTTTTAAGTGCTGCTTGCTGCCATGGCCAAAATTTCAGCGAAGTAGACGCTATTTTGCAAAAAAGCCTCGGCTTGTACCGCAATTCCGTTTGTGTAATGGTCAAGCAGCAAGGCAAACCCATTTACTACCGAGGTTTGGGCGATTATGACTCTCTGTCTGTTGCTGCAGTCGCTTCGGTGAGTAAAACCTTCAGTGGGATTTTGATCCTGGCACTGGTCGACAAGGGGCTCATCAGTCTTGACGATAGCCTGGGTAAACACATCCCCATTTTTACCCAATACGGCAAAGGTAAACCGACCATTCGGCAGTTGTTTTCCCACAGCAGTGGTTTTCCAGGCAGTGAGACGGAAGATTACCTGAGCAGCCGAACGATGACACTTGAAGAAGTCGCCAACACCATTGCACAGACAGAAGAGTTTGAATACGAGCCTGGTAAAGGGTTCGCCTACGGCGGAGTATCCATGCAAATCGCGGGCAGAATAGCCGAGGTCGTAACTGGTAAATCCTGGAATCAAGCCTTTCGAGAATACCTTGCCGATCCGCTAGGCTTAACTCAAACGACCTTTTGCCTCAATAGTGCCAGTAACCCGCGCATCGCGGGGGGAGCTTGTACTTCACCCAAAGACTTGATGATTCTGGCTGAATTTATCCTCAACAAAGGAAAACACCAGGGCAAACAAATCATCAGTGCCAACACCATGGAGGAATTGTGGAAAGACCAAACCAATAAAGCACCTCAACTTGCCTCCCCTTACCCAGATAGCCCCAAATACAACAACCCTTACAGCGCTCCAATCATCTATTATGGCATTGGTACCTGGCAAGATATTTACAATCCGAATACCCGGTACCAGGAACAAATCAGTGGCGCAGGTGCTTTTGGTACTTATTTTTGGATGGATCGGGTACGAGGGATAAGCGGGGTGGTTTTTACTTCTTCACTCGGTGCCATCACCCGCAATGCTACTTTTCAGATTGTGGATGCCATTCGCGATGCAGTGAGTCTGACTACGGGCACCGAGGATATTCGGTCAAAGGAAAGCATTCCTGTTTTTCCAAATCCGGTTCATACCGGCCACTTGTATAGCCAAACAACGAAAAATGGGCCTGTTGTTTTGGTCAACGCCATGGGCAAAATAGTGATGCATTTTAAACTAGAAGCCCTTAACTCGGGCGTAAATGTTCAGCATTTACCGGCAGGGCTTTATTTTTTAAAATCAGCCTGGGGCACTTCAAAAGTGATCATTCTCAAAAGCTGAAGCCTATTGACCGATCTTTCCAAGAAACTCGTCTATAAAAATTGATCCATGCCAGAAATGAAGAGATTTTTGAACAAAATCAATTCAGTTTAAAATCAAAAGCTATGTGTGGACAATCACGCTATAAAGATCGCTACAGCGAGCAGGCCAATTTTTTTAACCGAGGGCCTATTGATAAAAAGGAATGGCGAGAGTTTAAACGGTACAAACGTAGACAAGAAAGTCCGGAGGCCAAGTTTTACAAACACCTGACCTGGTACATCGCTATAATGGGTTTCTTTTTATACAAAAACCACGGCAACCTATTTGGTTTCTTCCCAATTGCTTTCTTTTGGGGTATTGGAGTCGCCATGCATTATTTCTCCGTATTTGGTTGGCCGAATGAGCAAAAACCGAACCTGCAAGAAGAGGAGGATGACATGGAGGATGAACCTGAAGA
>JAAFHQ010001005.1 GCA_013298445.1 Chitinophagales bacterium
GGGCAAACTGGTTGATCAGGTAAAGGCTATCGATGGCCTGTTGTTCCTGGCGCTGCTGGTCGGAGGATTCGGTTTCTTTTAGCTCAATGCGGTACTTTTTGGCCAAAAAACGCACGGCTTCCGGGTACGAGACTTGCTCGTGCTCCATCACGAAGGTGATCGGGTCACCTGCTTTGCCGCAGCCAAAACACTTGAAGATGTTGCGCGCTGGATTGACGTTGAAGGAAGGAGATTTTTCGTTGTGGAAGGGGCATAGGCCGCTGTAGTTGGCCCCACGTCGCTTGAGGTTCACAAAATCGCCGACGACTTCTTCAATTTTCGCGGCGTCGTTGACTTCCTGGATAGAACTCGGTAAAATCAAAATTGCTGGTTTTTCTAAGGTGCACTAAGGTGTCTAAGGTGGTTCAAAAAAACAATACCGTGTTTTGAAATCGCTCTATTTGAACCACCTTAGGCACCTTAGTGCACCTTAGGTCATCTCATGGAAGGTAAAAGGGTAATCCACCACCCAATTTGTGAAAATTTCTGCAATTTGTACCTAAAAAAATTAATGCCCTAATTACATTTGAAAAAATTACTGAATGAACGCAATCCGTTTTATAGCCAGAATGTCCGTTTTTGCCATCACCTTTATTCTCATTGACTTGTGGAGTGGCCCAGAAAGGGATCTCGAATCCAGGTTCAAACACACGCTCCTGGTGCTCGCTGCTGCCGCTTTGTTGGCCTTTATCCAAACCCGCTTGTTAAAGGCGCTAGAAGCCAGGTATCCCACCACACCACGCAAGAACAAGGAATAAGCAAAATTTGTATGGTTAATCACCAAGGATAAATAGTAAAACAAAAGGAATTCGCAAAACTTAACCTTGTTTTTTAAGATTAACCAATTATATTCGCCAATATTCAATCCAACCAGAATAATTAATCGGCTACTATATCTAGCCCGGTATCCACGCCGGGCACTTCATCCTTTTTGCCATTTTTTCTGTAAAACAACCTGTCATGAAGTACCTAGTAGCCACTGTTTTTACTCTGCTGTATTTGGGCATCGCAGCCCAGGATGTCAAGTGGGGCCGCCCCCATCAAAAACCGGATAAAAACCTGCACATCAGCCAGGTGATCGGCAAAACCTCGGCGGGTATTTTTACCCTTTTGACGGATATGCGCGATCCCGCTATTCTGCCACCCGTTTTACAATGTTTCAATACCGAATTGAAATTGGAGCGACAGGTTCCACTGCGTTTACATTTTGATTTTGGAGATTTGAAATTGGAAACTGCGGTTATGCTCAAAGACCGTTTGCACCTCTTACTCACTTTGGAAGACCCAGCACTGAATAAACTAAGACTCTATACTCAGGAAATAGATCCCCAAACACTGGTAGCCTACCGTGCACCTCGCCCAATTTATGAAATCAATTGGGAACAGGGCGTATTTGACGCTTCATTGGGGTTTAAGTTATCGGAAGATCGGAGCAAGTTGCTCATTTACAATCGTTTTCCCAATGCAGCCAACAACTCTTCGCGCAAATGGCTCCTGCTTTGTGACGAAGCATTAATGCCCTTATGGAGTATTGAGCCCAAGTTCCCCTGGAAAGCTTCCGTTGTACACCTGATGGATTATGAGGTCAACAACAATGGGGAAGTGATCGTGTTGGCCACCCACCGTGAAAAAGAAAATCCAGAGCCCCAATATTGTGTTTTATCCTATCGCGAATATGGGCGTAAACTCAAATGGTACGATTTTAACCTGGGGGCTGCCAATCCGCACCAAATTGCCATCCAACTCAATCAGGCTGGTCAATTGTATTGCGGTGGCCTGCTTGGCAATCGGGAAAGTGAAACTACCGGCGCCTTTGCCATTGCCATCGATTTAAACACTGGACGGGTGCAAACACACATCCACTCCTTCAGTGCCGAGGACTTGCAATCCCTTGAAGGTGCCCCCAAACGTTTGCCCGATTATCAATTGCGCGCACTACAAGTGGAAGCCAATGGCAACATCAGCATCGTGGCTGAACAATTTTTACCGCCTTTCCGGGGCAATGATCAACGGTATTACGGGCAGGTTCTCCTGATTGCTTATGCTGCGGATTTGAGCACCCGAAAATTGTTCAGTTTGAATAAAAATCAAGTGAGTTTTGACCAGGGTTATTTCGATTCATTTGCCTTTTTGGCCAAAGATGAACAATACCTGTTGTTGTACAATGATAAGAGCAAGACACCAATGCGCAAAGCCTGTTTCAATGCCAATGGTGCTCAAAATACCCCACTGGAATATTCAGGTACCGAAAAAATCAAGGTTTGTCCCCGCAATTGTGCGGCCTTATCCAATGAGGAGCTATGGATTTATGCTGAAACGGCGGATAAAAAGCACTATCAGGTGGGAGTGCTAGGCTTTTAGGCTATACTACTGGACCTTTTGTTCGGAGGACATGAATTGCCACGTGCTAATGAAGTTTTTCGTAAAAAACGATCTTTGAAATATTGGTAACTTAGCATCAAAAAGAGGAGAGATGAGAATCTATCTAACCTTGAGCGAAGGGGAAAAAGAAGCCTTGGAAGGCCTCTTGAAA
>JAAFHQ010001006.1 GCA_013298445.1 Chitinophagales bacterium
CCCAGCCAAGGGTACAAAGCTGGCATTGGGCACCCCAGCAGGGTTGAAGATATGGGTTTGGCAATAGGATTTGTAAGCGCTGATCCCCACCGCGTCCCACACTTGATCGGTGATTGGGCCGACATTGAAGTTTTGCGGAATGTTGCCGTTGATCACAGCCAACAAGAGGCGACACAAGCCGAAGTTCATGTTTTCGTAGTCGTAGGAACCATTGCTAGGTGCACCCGCTGCCACCATTTGCTTCATGAAGTTGTAGTTGGAAGCTGAGGAGTTGGAAGCAAAACCGGAGGTATGGTTCAACAACTGCCGGAAAGACACCAGGTTCACTTTAGGGCCTTTCACCCAATGTGCAGGCAAATAATTGATGATTTTGGCATCCAGGGAAATCCCTTTGGCATCCAGTAATTTTACCATCGCAACCGCAGTGATGTACTTGCTCACACTGGCTACGTGCATCCGGGTATCGAGTTTCCAGCCTTGGCTGGCATCGGCAGGCGTTTGAGCCCAGTTCCAGATCAAGGTGTAAACCGGAGCGCCGTTCTGGCGCAATTGCATCGCATAACCAGTTACCTGATCCTTGATCTTGGCGTGGAGTTCTTGCCCAAATGCGTTTACATTGAGTTTAGGAGCAGTGTTGAACTGGATTCTTGGGCGGAACACAAAAGGCATAACCCGCTCTTGTTCTTCACCGTCGGTGCTTACGCCGCGCAGTTCAACGGGGTCAATTATGTGTGCGTTTACTTGTTGGATGGTCATGCCGCCGGGCAATTGTTGGGCTTGGGCCTGGAAGGCAATCAGCAGGGCCAAAGTAGCGAAAATTGATTTTACTGCTGTGAAAAAAATGGACTGTTTCATGGTGTTAAAAGATTCTAGGTGTAAAGGATTAAATTGTTGTTACACCTGAATGTGTATGGGCCTTAGCAGAGCGTTCCAGGTTTTTGGAAAAAGATGAAAAAAAGGTTGAGGGAGGTTGAGATGGTTGAGGAAGGTTTAGGCTACCGCGAGCGATTTTGACAATGTCCTTGTTTCGGTATCATTAGGCGCTGGCGCTGGTACAAGTCTCCAGACTTGTACCAATATCAACACGTCTCTGACGTGTGTACGTACTCGATATTTTCGCATTGCTTGTGCGTCAGAGACGCGAAAATACTGTCTGGAGACTTGTACCAGCTAAAGTTGCTCGCGGCAGTCTCAACGCCTTAACCTCCCTCTACTATTTCTTCGGCCAAACATTATCCCCCGCATTCGAATCCGGAAAACGGCCATGCGGATCAAAAGTGATTTTTTTGATCTTGCGTTTGCCAAAATCCATGACCGCATCAAACGTGCGCTTGCCGTCAAACCAAACCGATACTGGCCAGGTAACTTCAGCTGTAGTTGCATCAATCATTTTGGCGTTGGGCAAGGTCTTAATGGCGGGACCTTCAGCCTCAAATTCCACCTTTAACACTACCGGAGAAGGCATCTGCCCGGCTTGATGAACCTTTACCGTGGTTTTGTTTCCAGCTGTTTTTACTTCCTGAATCGACCCTTCCACGGCTTCCGTTGTCCACAGCCAGTAATACCAGAACCATTCCAGGTTTTGCCCCAATTCATTGTTCATGAAGAAAATATAATCCCAGGGGGAAGGGTGTTTGTAGGCCCAGGTTGCTGTATATTTTTTCATGGCATTGATCACCGCCTCATCCCCAACGATTCCGCCCAGCATGGAGAGCATCAAGGGTGCTTTTTGGTAGGTTTGAAAGCTGTAGCCACTGCCCGCATCATTGGCACTCCACATCATTGGTGCTTCACTTTCGCTGCCGCTCATCCGGCCATAACTCTGGCCCAGGCCATCCAGGTTGTAGGGCTTGTTTTGGTTGTCGGCGCCAGAGAGGATGTTCATGTACTGGTTGAAGCCCTCATCCATCCAGCCGTAGCGGGTTTCATTGGTGCCCAGCATCATTGGCCACCACTGATGGGCCGTTTCATGATCGGCAGCTCCTTGGTTCGAGTTGATGACCATGGGGTATTCCATGCCCGCGCTGGGGCCGTCCTGGAGCGTCAATTGAGGGAAGGGATAAGGCGCCCAAAGTTTGGAATAAAACTCCAGGGCGTGGCGGGAGATCTTGCCCGCTCTTTCAAAGAAACGAGCTCTATCGGGCAGGTAAAACATGTGAATTGGGACCGGGCCTTTGCCGGGAATGTTGGCGCGGGTGGCTTTCCACATAAAACTATCCGCAGTTGCCCAGGCAAAATCATTCACCTTGTCGGCCATAAAATGCCAGGTCAGTTTGTCGCCTGGCGCCGTGGCCTGACCGGGGCCTTTTTCCTTTTCACCCACAATCATTACTTCCTCATCGGAGTTGAGCACGGTGGCCAAACGCTGCCGGGCGGTAGCGGTCAGCACCTCATTGGGGTTTTGCAACAAGCCGGTACCACTGACAATCCAACCACCGGGCACGGTGATGCGTACATCAAATTTGCCGAAGTTGTTGTAAAATTCGGATGGGCCCAGGTAGGGGCTGGTTTCCCAGCCGCGCAGGTCATCGTATTTGGCCAGACGTGGGTACCATTGGGTGGGTTGG
>JAAFHQ010001007.1 GCA_013298445.1 Chitinophagales bacterium
TAGTATAACTATTGATGTGAAAAAATAATCACTCAATTTTCAAACTCTTCACCTCCCCCGTCGGCGTCACCAGGATGAACTCCTTCTTCACTTCAGTTTTCACCTTCGGCTTGGCTTCCGGCATTTTAAACCGCACCGCTAGGTTGTAAGAAAACTGCACCGCTGGCTCCAATATTTCTGGATTGATCACAATGTCGTAATCATTCGCCGCTACGGCATTGTAAAAGCGCAGCGTAGGTTTATCCGCTGGCTGAACCACCGAGTTGTTTTTTTCCGAAGCATCCAATGACTGGGTACTAAAAGCCTGGTAACTCTCGTACCGATTCGTGGGGTAAGCTACCCAGGCATTCTCCGCCGTGACGGTATAAGCCGAGTCCAATTTGATGCCCATTTTGGCGTAGGAATCCTTAATGTCTTTGAGGTAATCAAAGGACAGCGTGCGCAGTTCCTGATACACTTGCTGTTGATCTTTGATGAAATAATCCACTTTCACGATGTCGTAAATCTCCTGCTTGGCCGCAGCCGTGACGATCTGATCCAAAATGGAAGGTTTGGTGTAGCGAATGTGGATGTTTTTTTGCAATTCAAAACCTTTGGGAATTTCTGTAAGCGTCTTTTTGGAAAACATCTTTTTGCTCACATCGTACTCGTACTTGGGCAAAAAGTTAACCATATCAACGTACACGTCTGTTTCTGAAATACCCAGGTTTTTGAGGTCGTTCAGGAAATTATTCAAACGATTGTTGAGCAAAGTGTTGGTTTCATCGGCTGTTTTGGCTACTTGCAACATGGTGAATACTGCCGTATAAGAACTGGCCCGCTGATTGGATAGGGTATTGATCGTGATTTCAATGCTGTTGTCGTCAGTCAATTTGGCACTGCGGGGAATGGAGCGGTACTGGGCGTTGAGGTTGGCATTCGATTGTACCTGCTGGTACTCATTGCTTTGCTTTTTTTGTTCAGCGTAATTGCCCATTACCTGAGCCTGAAGGAAATTACAAAAGCAGAGGCCGATGGCCATAGGGATAAGGTGTTTTCTCATGATTGGATTGTTTTGAATTGGTTAAACGCAGTTGAAGTTCCATTAATTTTTTAGGTGAAAAAATATTTTTAGCGAAAATTCGCTAAAAAGTGATTACAAGGCTTTACAAATTCAAAATTTGCGCTTATTTTTGTAGCGAATTTTCGCTAATTCTTTCATTGAACTTACAAACACGATATACTTATGGAAGCTGTTATGACCAAAGCCGCGCTTCAGGGAGGCGAATTTCTGATCAAAGATTCCCTGGCCGAAGACATTTTTATCCCTGAGGAATTGACCGAAGAGCAAATGATGATTCAGGAGACCGTTCGAGATTTCCTGCACAACGAAATTTTCCCCAACATTGAAAAAATTGAAAACCAGGAGGACAACATCGCCCCACGTTTGTTGGAAAAAATGGCGGAATTAGGCCTCTTGGGTACCCATATGCCCGAAGTTTACGGCGGGATGGAATTGGATACCAATACCAATACCCTGATTGGTGATGCACTCGGCCCAGCTGGAGCATTTACCGTTTCATTTGCTGCGCATATCGGCATCGGGATGTTGCCGATCCTGTATTTTGGTACGGAAGAGCAAAAACAAAAATACCTGCCCCGCCTGATCAATGGCGAACTTAAAGCTGCCTATTGCCTTACCGAGCCAGGTTCAGGTTCGGATGCCCTGGCTGCTAAAACACGGGCTGATTTAAGTGCCGACGGTAAAAACTATCTGCTCAATGGACAAAAAATGTGGATCTCCAATGCGGGATTTGCTGATTTGTTTATTGTATTTGCTAAAATTGATGGTGATAAATTTACGGGGTTCATTGTAGAGCGGAATACTCCAGGTTTGACCCTGGGTGCAGAAGAAAAGAAATTGGGCATCAAGGGTTCTTCTACCCGTCAGGTGTTTTTTGAAAATGCCCCCGTACCCGCCGACAATGTTTTGGGTCAAATTGGCAAAGGCCACCTGATCGCCTTCAACGCCCTGAACATTGGCCGTTTTAAATTGTGTTCCCTCAGCTTGGGTGGTGCGAAATACAGTGTCACCACAGCGATTCGTTACGCCAATGAGCGCATCCAGTTTGGTGTGCCAATTGCTAGCTTTGGGGCCATCCAACACAAACTCGCAGAGCAGACCATTCGTATCTTTTCCACCGAATCTGCCCTCTATCGGGTTTCCAATTTGCTGGAATTGAAAAAGCAAGAGTACGAAGCCCAAGGTCTGGATTTTGCCCAATCGAAACTCAAAGCTGCTGAAGAATACGCCATCGAATGTTCTATCTTGAAAGTAACTGGTTCCGAAGCGCTGGATTTTGTAGTGGATGAAACACTACAAGTACACGGTGGAATGGGTTTTTCGGAAGAAGGTACTGCCGCTCGCGCCTATCGCGACGCCCGCATCAACCGCATTTACGAAGGCACCAACGAGATCAACCGTTTGCTGAGCATTGACATGTTGCTCAAACGCGCGATGAAAGGTGCACTCGATATAGTTGGGCCAGCCTGGCAGGTACAAAAAGAATTGGCTTCAATGCCTG
>JAAFHQ010001009.1 GCA_013298445.1 Chitinophagales bacterium
CCTGTTTTTGATCGGTGGAATACCCTTGTTGCTTTATGGAAAAGGGGCATTGTTGATGCAATTGAATGACCAGCGCACCCCCTGGGCCGACTTCTTTTTTAGATGGTTCACCAAAGTAGGTGAAGGGTACGGTTATCTAGCGATTTTCCTCATTTTATTGGTGTACAAACGCCGGGCAGCCTGGGGGATTCCCCTTGTTGGTATTGCCGTTTCGCTGTTGGCCTGGGTAGGCAAAACCTTGTTCCAGCACCCCCGACCTTATCGTTATTTCAGACAAAGTGGGCTGCTGTCTCAGCTGGATTTGGTACCCGGTGTAGAAGTCAATAAAGGTCTAACCAGCTTCCCATCAGGGCATACCATGGCCGCTTTTGCGCTGTTTTCTTTTTTGGCTTTTTGTTTTCCGCGCAAGCCTTGGTTGAGCATTACCTGCTTTTGCGCCGCTTTACTGGTGGGCGTTTCAAGAATGTACCTCGTTCAGCATTTTTTTGAAGATGTGTACTTAGGTGCCATCTTGGGTGTTGCGCTCGGGGGCTTGGCTTATTACGTTTTGAATCGAGTTGAACAAAAAATGTTAGCAAGAGCATAAAAACTTGTTTATCTTCCCTTTTCATTTTTCATTTCCTAAACCAAATCCTGTTTGCAGACTACGCAGAACAACGACCGTGAATTTTTTGACTTGTTGTCCACGGATGCTGAAAAGGCATTTGAATGGTTGTTCCGCCGGTACTTTCGCGAATTGTGCCAAGTCGTTTATCGGGTAGCGCACGATGAGCATTTGTCCCAGGACTTGGTCCAGGAGGTGTTGTATGAGCTTTGGCGCAAAAAAGACCAGCTGACTGTTTCCAGCTCATTGCGAGCCTACCTCAAACGGGCGGTACTCAATCGTACCCTCAACCACCTGAGGGACAACCGCAAATGGTCTTTAGAAGAACGAATGCCAGAAATTGCTATTGAAGAAAGTGATACAGCCGATGCCTTGCGCAGTGAAGAACTCCAAGAACGCATTGATGCAGCAATTGATGAATTGCCAGAAAGATGCAGAATGGTTTTTGTACTGAGTCGATACGAAGAACTATCATATCGAGAGATCGCCACAGAACTGGGCATTGCTGAAAAAACTGTTGAGAATCAGGTGTCAAAAGCCCTCAAATACCTCCGTCAAAGGTTACTTCCTTATTTAAAAGGTGGACTGCTTTTGTTGACTTGTGGGTGGTGGGGTTAACATCTTGTTGCGTTTGTCTGCTAAACGGCAGAATTGGAGAGAAAAACACTGTGAGAATATAGGGGTATCTAGGTTACTTTGTGTCTAAGGAAAAACGACAATGTACTAGACCCTCTACAATATTCAGGCCAATGGAGAAGAAGATTCAATTTTTAATTCAACAGTGGAAAGACGGAGCTGTGGATCCAGAATCCGAGCACTCAGGTGCTGGTTCACACGCACCTATACTGGACAAAGAATTGGAGACAATTTGGCAAAAATCGGGGAACTACAAATCAAATTCTTTTGAGCCAGATGTTGAGGCCAATTGGAAAAAATTTCAATCCAAAATTCAAGAAGACCAAGCAGCCGGGAATACTCCAGTACGTCGTTTAATTCCGCGCATTTGGCTGATGGCAGCTTCTTTTGCCGCGCTGCTGCTGATGGCCTGGTGGGTATTTAGCGCAGATTTTAAGGTAAGTAATATCAGCTCTTTGGTCACCAATCAGCGGCAAATCAAAAAAATTGAATTACCCGATCATTCGGTTGTTTGGCTGAATAAAAATAGTGAATTGAGTTTCGATGCCAATTTACACCACAGCAAATCGCGCAATGTCAAACTTCGTGGCGAAGCTTACTTTGAGGTACAGGCCAATCCCCAGAAGCCGTTTCGCATCGAAACCCCCCATGGATTAATCGAAGTGTTGGGTACCAGCTTCAATGTACGCGCTTTAAAAACCGAACCCCAAACAGAGGTTCAGGTCATTTCTGGAAGGGTTGCCCTGATGGATAAAAGTGGCAGCCAAAGGATTGAAATTCCGGCAAATTTCATTGGATTTTTTCCCGCGAATCAAAAACAGCCGCCCAAATCGTTGAGCAATAATCACCAAATTTTTGCTTCTACTGAAGTGTGGAGAACCCGAAAAATAGATCTTTCTGGCCGTACTCTGGCCGAAGCGCAAGAAATTTTGCGTCGTTATTCTGATTATCGCTTAGAGTTTTCTGACCCCCAGCTAGCATCATGTATATTCACCTGGACCTTCGAGTTGGATAAACCTGAAGCAAGCCTGAGATTATTGGCCAGAACCGGATATTTCCACTTGGATAAAACAAGTGCCACCGTTTTCCGTTTGGAAGGCAAAGCTTGTCCGAAATGAACTTTGGCAAAAACTAGCTTACCATAGTAGAGCGGTTACGTAACACTTTACTGAAATCAGCAGTATGAAGAGAAAACTTCTACCCAAGCTGATGCTTCTTTGTTTGTTGCTGGCTTCTGGCCTACAGGCGCAAGAATCCCTCGACCGCGTCGTGTCGGTTACTTTTCAGGACCAGTCGCCGGCCAAAGCGCTGCAACAATT
>JAAFHQ010001008.1 GCA_013298445.1 Chitinophagales bacterium
TTTCCTTTTGCATGATCAAACTACTTTGTGATGGTTTCATCCATGTTGTAAATGATTTGGACCACTTCGCTGAGGGCAGCGCATTCGCTGGGGTTGACACCTTTGGCCTGGGCGACTTCGCCGACCAGGAGCATTTTTTCGGCACGGTTTTTATCGGATTGCAGTTCCTTGCGCCGAGCCTGATAATACGCCAGCAGTTGTTTCAACTCAGAACTTTCCGGACTGCGGGTCAGAATGCGTTCGAAGGCCTTGCTGACCGCCGTTTCCCCATTGCCCGTTTTTTTGAGCAAGTTGGCCGCCAACCAGCGCGCTGCTTCCAGCATCTGCGGGTCGTTCAGCATGTTGAGTGCTTGCAGGGGCGTATTGGTTCGGGTGCGTTTGGGCGTGCAATAATCACGCATTGGCGCATCGAAGGTCAGCATGAAGGGTGGCGGAGCGGTACGTTTCCAGAAGGTATACAAACTTCGGCGATAGAGTTTTTCTTTTTTATCCTGCTTGTAAGACATCAGCGGTCCACGCCCAGGGTTGGTATCTTCCCACAAACCTTCGGGTTGGTAGGGTTTTACACTCGGGCCGCCAACTTCTGGGTTGATCAGATTAGAGGTAGCCAACCAGTTGTCGCGGATCATTTCGGCGCTCATACGCATGCGCGGCCCGCGGGCGAGGTAGCGGTTTTCGGGATCAACTTCCTGTTTGCGCTTGCTAATGGCCGCCGATTGTTGGTAGGCTGCGGAGAGCACAATTTGCCGGATCAGGCGTTTGACATCCCAGCCATTGTCGCGGAAGTCCACCGCCAACCAATCCAGCAACTCGGGATGGGTAGGCAATTCGCCCTGGTTGCCAAAGTCTTCTGATGATTTGACGATACCCGTGCCAAAAAACTCCATCCACATGCGGTTGGTGAATACCCGGGCAGTCAGGGGGTGTTTTGGACTGAAGAGCCAATCGGCCAGTCCGGCACGGTTGGCTTTGAATTGTTTGTCAAAAGCGAGTACAGATTTGGGGGTGCCACGCTGAACAGAATCAGTCCTGAGGTCGTACTGGCCCCGATTTAGGATGTACGTAGTGCGCGGCTTGGACATTTCCTCCATGATCATCACCACGGCGGTATCACTTGGCTTTTTGTTGATAAAAGGCAAAGTGTCGCGTACCGTGGAATTGTGGATGTACATGCGGGGTGGATCGGCCAGCGATACGGCAGAAATATCACCATAAAGACCTACTTCGGGCACACTATTGAAAAAGGAAAACAACTCAAAATACTCCTTCTGCGTAATCGGATCATACTTGTGGTCGTGGCACTTGGAGCACTCCATCGTGAGTCCCATAAAGGCTTTGCTGAAGGTATTGGTGCGGTCGGTGACGTATTCAATGCGGTATTCCTCCTGAATGACGCCCCCTTCCTGGGTGATTTTATGGTTGCGGTTGAACCCCGTAGCCAGCAGCATTTCTTTGGTCGGGTTGGGCAACAAATCCCCCGCCAATTGCCAGCTCACAAATCGATTGAAGGGCATATTGGTATTGAAGGCGTGGATGACCCAATCGCGCCAGGGCCACATCGTTCGGGGCCCGTCGTCCTGATAGCCGTGGGAGTCAGCGTAGCGCGACACATCGAGCCAGTTCGTAGCCATGCGTTCACCGAAGGTGGGCTGTTTCAACAAGTAATCGACCAGGCGACGGTAATTTGCTGGCGAATCATCCGCGCCAAATTTTTTCATCACGGCCTCGGTAGGTGGCAGCCCCGTAAGGTCGAGGCAAACGCGGCGGATCAGACGGGGCCATTCTTCGCGGTCGTTGGGTTCCAGGCGCAAGTCCTGCATTTTGGCGAGTACCCAGCGGTCGATAGGGCTATCCCAATCTTTGTCTTTGACTTTGGGCAAGGGCTCTTTTTTGGGCAGAATGAAGGCCCAGTGCTTTTGGTATTTCGCTCCTTGGGCAATCCAGCGCCGGATGATGGTTTTTTCTGTTTCGTTCAGGCTGAGGTTACTGTTGGGCGGCGGCATCAGTTGATCCGGGTCTTCGTGAATGAGACGACGCCACATTTCGCTGCCTTCGGGTTTGCCGGGCACGACCACAAACTGATCTTTGTGTTTCTCCAAAGCCTGGAACAACCCTTCTTTGGTGTCCAGCCGCAAGTCAGCTTCACGCTTCTGGGCATCGGGCCCGTGGCATTTGAAGCAACGGTCGGACAAAATGGGTTTGACGTGGAAGTTGAAATCGACAACGTCAGGAAGGGCGGTTCCCAGGGCATCAGGCCCTTTGGCGCATTCCGATAGCAGTACGATGCTGCTGATGGCGCCTAAGCCTGCTAGCCACAGCCAATGTTTTTTGGTTTTATTGCCTCTCTGCATGATCATTTATAGTTTAACCTGTCACCTTGTACTGGCGAAAATAGGGAAATCCTTTTGCCCTAGGTGAAGATTAATAAAAAATTTTAAAAATAATTTTTTGGCGGATAGAAAGAATGATGTGCTAAGATAAAAAAAATTGGAAAGTAATTATTTGTAAAATTAGCCATGAGGCAATGCAAGGTCCAGGCAATCCTTTGGCTCAGAGAAA
>JAAFHQ010000101.1 GCA_013298445.1 Chitinophagales bacterium
TCCTGAGCGCCATCGCTGAAGCACAACTCGCTGGCAGCATCAACATCCAAACACACTTACTCATTTCTTTTGCGGAGGTACTGAACGATGCGGACAAACAATTTATCCAAAAGACTTTTCCAGTTCCCCTCCGCGAAGTTTACCAATGTACCGAGGGCTTCCTGGCCGTTACCTGCGCCCATGGCACCCTGCACCTGAACGAGGACATCGCCATTTTTGAAAAAAAATACCTGGACGAGTCGCGCTTCATCCCCATCATTACGGACTTCACCCGCAGCTCGCAGCCGATCGTTCGCTACGAATTGAATGATGTATTGGTAGAAAAAAAGGAGCCTTGCCCTTGTGGATCTTGCTTTACTGCCCTGGAGCGGATTGAGGGGCGGGAGGATGATATTTTGGTTTTCCCTGGTGCTGATGGAGAGCTAATCAAGGTTTTTCCAGACCTGATTTGCCGGGTGATTGCGCGGAGCACGGAGGGTTTTCGAGCATATCGTTTGCGGCAAGTGGGGGCATTGGAATTGCAGTTGGAGTTGGAAAGTGAGGATTTTCAGGCCGTTTCTGCCACAATCAGCGCTGCACTACACGTTTTTTTGCAGGAAAAAGGGGTAAATAATCTGAGTATAGCCTGTAAACAAGGAATCGATCGGGGAGCTGGGGAAAAGCTGCGCCGGGTGGAACGGAAAATAGTATCAAACTAAAATTGAGGCGTCTCAAATTTTGATTTGCAGCATTTAGGCCCTTTCAGCGTCGAATCTTTGTCCCATTGATTCACATTAAAAATGCTGCACCATGTACAAGATTTTTGCGCACTGCGCCCTGTTTTTTTTCAGCCTTCAACTGGCTGCTCAAAGTACCAGCAACCTGGTTCGGGTCAGCTTCACCCTCGCTAATCCGGGGCTGAGCATCAAAGTCATCGATATCCGCCACTTCGACTATGCCCAATCCAAAGCCAGTGGCTACGGCTACCACCTGGGTGGGCTCAGCAGCCATGCGGTGAACATGCCAGTTGGCACGCGCATTTATGAAAAACGACAAGCCAAGTGGCAACTTATCCGGGTAATCACTGCCGCTGATTCAGGCCAAAAAATCAACCTTGGAAAAACCGATGAGATCAGCCACCAACAATGGCTGGATGCAGCCTGGGCCGAAAAGTATGAAGAAATTTACCGCCTGGAAAAAATCAAAGAAGAGCCCGAAGTGGAAACATTTGCCCAAAAAGCAGGTTTAGACATGGTCACCTTCAAAGTAGCGGGTAAATCGATGATCGGCAAACAGGTGTACATCCGTGCTGAAATCCCAGGCGACGAGCAAAATTTCAACATCGGCTTTAGCCAGAAGCTGAGTTGGAGTAGTGTTTATCGGGTAAGTTACCCAGTGGGCACCAAGCTGTATAGTTGTGAAGCACCCTATTGGGAAGGTAAACGGGTCAAAGAATCCTTAATTCTGACCGTGGACAAAGAAAAGAGCCTTTATTTGATTCGGATATAAGCATGAGTCATCCCGAATTTTTCAGAACAATTCCAAAGCGACATAATTTTCACAAAGAAAGCACCAAGAAACACAAAGGACACAGAGTTAGACGTAGACGACGCTTCGCTTTGTGTCCTTTGTGTCCTCTTTTTTTCCTTTGTGATAAAGAAATGTCGCTTTTGTAGGGTTTATGAAAAATTCGGGATGGCTCATGTTTCTTCAATCTATACGCATGCAATTCAATTTCAACCTCTATTCCAGCCCTTTGCTTTTTGCCTTTATCCAGGGTTGGATTTACGCAGGCATGTTCTGGCTAAGGGCTTGGCGGCATGGACGCTGGTCAGATGGGCTGTTTGGCGTGTTGATCGCCGCATTCACTTTCGAGATTTGGGAGTATATGCTGGGCTTTGCCGGGATTGAAATCTTGTGGACTACGTTGGAGTTTTTTCCCCGAAGCTTCAATTTGCTAATCCCCGCCTTGAGCTGGTTTTACCTGAAAAGCCAATTTAACACCCACTGGCAACCACGTTGGAAGGATGGGTGGCACGTGGTACCATTCGGCCTCTATCTTGCCTATCACTTGCTGGTGTTTTTTCAAGGGGCCAATTTTGTTGAATGGTGGAAAACCGAGGTACACTTCCCCTGGGGAATCCCACAACTGGAAGCCATTTTGTCTTTCCTACTCACTGCCTTGTATTTTTACTGGGCCTACCAATTGTACCGTCAATACCGATCCTGGTCGCCTACCCAATTTTCTAACCCGGAGTTGCTGAGTTTTGACTGGTTCCGCAATTTTTTACTGGCCTATTTTTTGTCCAGTGTCATTGGTTGGAGCATGACCTTGATCGACCTCTGGCTGAACCTGGATTTTTGGCACGACTGGTGGGATGAACTGTTCAATGCCGGATTGATTTATTACCTCAGCATTGCAGGATACACCCAAACCCAACCCCGCCAACTGGTCTTTGAACCATCTGCCCAAAATGCCCCGAACCCGGAGGTGGCCAAAACCGATAAGCTCAGCGAAGCAGAACTGCAACACTGGCGAGAACAATTGACCCGTTTGATGGAAACTGAAAAAATGTACCTGGAACCCGAGCTGGCCCTTGCCGATTTGGCGCGTCGACTGGGCACCAATTCATCAGTTCTTTCAGCCGTCATCAATCGCGTTTTTGAAAAAAACTTCAACGATTACGTCAATGCCTATCGGGTGGAAGCGGTGAAAAGCTTGATGACTGATCCTGCCGTGGCACACCTTTCGCTGTTGGGGATTGGACTGGAGAGCGGCTTTAACTCCAAGGCCACTTTCAACCGGGCCTTTAAAAAAGTGACAGGGGTTTCACCACGGGAATATGCCGCTCAAACTTCACCATAAACCAGGTCTTGGCGAGATATTTCCTTGCCTTATTCGCCATTGCCATTATTTTTACCCAAAAAACCAACATGAACCAACGCATTGCCCACATCGCCCTAGTGGTTGACGATTACGACGAAGCCATCAGCTTTTACACCCAAAAACTGGGCTTCCAGCTCCTAGAAGACACACCACTAAGTGAAACCAAACGTTGGGTGATGGTGGCTCCCAAAGGGCAAGGGGAATGTTGCCTTTTATTGGCCAAAGGGGTCGGCGAAGAACAGCGCAGTCGCATTGGCAACCAGACCGGAGGCCGGGTTTTTTTATTCCTATACACCGATGATTTTTGGCGGGATTATCGGCATTACCAGAGTCAGGGCATTCGCTTTGTAAGAGAACCTGCCGAGGAGGTTTACGGCACGGTGGCTGTGTTTGAGGATTTATACGGAAATTTGTGGGATTTGATTGAGCCGAAATAAGGTGAACATGAGTTATCCCGAATTTTTTCGGAAAGACTACCAAAGCGACATTTTTTTATCACAAAGGAAAAAAAGAGGACACAAAGGACACAAAGCGAAGCGTCGTCTACGTCTAACTTTGTGTCCTCTGTGCCTCTTTGTGTTTTCTTTGTGAAAATTATGTCGTTTGTGAATTATTTTGAAAATTCGGGATGACTCATTCAAGTCAAGCATTTTTTTATCAAGACTACTTCCCCCGCTTGCGGAAAAAAATGTCTCCACTCACCGATTCGGCGCGTACACTGCTACCACCACCATTGATGCTAGCCGCTACTTTTTTGCTGTAAGCCGAGCTATTCCCACTCAAGTCAATATCAAAATCGGTGTAAATTTCTCCGGTGACACTTTTAAATTCCAGGGTAGCCGCAGTGTTGGCCGTACGATCTATATCCACAAATCCGCTGATGGTTTTGGCGCGCAATGGGCCATTGTGGCCGCGTATTTCAATGTCACCTGAAATGCTTTCTAGCGCAAGGGAAGTACCTGCTGGGAGGGTGATTTCGTAATCCAGGCGCATGCAGTAGCAGGCCGTGTTGGTGACGTTTGCCTTTAGCAATGAATCACAATTGTTGCACCAAAATTGGCCGCCATTCCATTCTTTACTCATCAAGTCTTTGTTGAAATCGGTCTTGATCTTGAGTTCCTCCTGGCCATCCACTGCTTCCATGGTGTGGATTTTTTTGTATTCCTCCCGGGTGGTTTTGAGGATAGTCGTGAGTTTCAATTCAGCTTTATCCCAGGTTTTTACGGTGATGGTGCGGGCAAAAGGCAGTTTCAACACCGCTTTTTTGCCACTGGGCATGGAGTAGGTAAAGTCCGTTGCGTCTCCACTTTTACTCTGCGTTTGAACTGGAGCGGCGGGTGAATTTTGGGCATGGCCCGTACAGCCCGAAATGAGGATCAGGCAAAAAAAGATCAGGTTTTTCATGATAGGAAAGGATTAAAGTGAATAGCGAAAAGTGAAAAGCGAATAGCGAAAATATTGCCCGGAAAGCAGGAATGGCTTTTCGCTATTCGCTTATCCCTATTTTTTGCGCAGGTACAAATCCCCACTGACGGATTTGACGGTCATCTCTACGCCTCCACCATTAAGGTTTGCGTTAGAAGTATTGCGACGAACTGTAGGAAGATTTTTGGCTTTTTCATCCGTTGGGAATTTGATGTCCAGGTCTGAGTAGATTTCTCCAGTAACGCTTGAGATAGCCAATTTTGCTTTGGTATCGGCAGGCATACTAACATCCACGTAGCCACTTACGCTGCTGAGGTGACTGGGTTTGCTTTGATTAACTTTAGTAAATACTACTTCAATGTTTCCACTGACCGTGTTGGCAACGATCGGCCCGGTTACATTCATTAGTTTGATATCCGACGCTTTACCGATTATTTCCAGCTCGCCGCTGATGTCTTGGATGTGAATATCTTCGCTTTGCCAATCCATAACCTCTATGTTGACATCAGTGTTATTGGGCACTTTGATTTTGTATTTGGCATCCTGGTAGCTGGCTTTTTTGACGGTCATCACGCCACCGGCTTCCTTGATTTCCAGCCCAATGCCCGTGTTGTCTTCGGCACTATTGTACAAGGGTTTGAGCCCTTTGGCGCGTTCGGGTGGGCCTTGAAAACTGCCAATCGCTTCAATTTGAATTTCATTGCCACTGGTTCCAATGATTTCTATCTCCGCTTTTTCAATCATAATGCTCACTTTAGGCGAAGAGCCAGTGAAGGCTTTTTTGAATGTTTTTTGGGCAAAAGTAGCCGGGGTGAGCAACAGCAGCGCTGCGCCCAGAGTGAATAAATACTTCATGATGTTGGTATTTTGAAAAGGTAAAAAATGTCGAAGATAGGTTGAGGAAGGTTGAGATGGTTGAGGAAAGTTTAGGCTACCGCAGCGGCTTAGACGAGGACATTGTCAAAATCGCTGCGGCAGCCTAAACCTCTCTCAACCTTCTCAACCTCCCTAAACTTTCACAAGAGTCGTTCCACTCCATTAGCCGCTTGTTCCCGTACAAAATCCATCTGCTTTTTGTCTTCAGAAACCGAGCGCAAGGTGGGCACTGCCCGCTTGTCGCCCAGTTCGACCAAAATTTCAATGATGGTAATTTGTACTTCGGGGCTTTGTTCTGTTGACAAACTACTGATCAGGGCTTTACGAGCCATTTGATCTTCATTGAATGTACTCAGGGCCTGTGCTGCTTTCATGCGCACATTGACCATGTCGTCAAAGTTGAGGGTATGGATCAAAGCTTTGATCACTTCAGGGTCGGCTTTTTGTTGTTGTTCAAGGACGTTCACCGCCTGGATGCGGTCACTCGCACTTGGTTCGTCCAACATAGCCAGCACCAACATTTTTTGGGTGCTGTGCATCTCATTGCGCAAAGCCACGATTTCGGCTTGTTGCCGCTGATTGGTGCGCCAAAACCAACCAAACCCAAGCCCAACCAATACCAGTGCCACCGCTGCCGCTGCCTGCAACTCGATGCGAGGAAGTGCGTGGAAGGAAAAAATCCTCCCACGCCAGTTGGGTGATTGCACTTTGCTTTTTTCTGCTCGTAAAAAATCATTAAAGCCCTGATCCAATGCCGCAGAAGGTTGCTGCTCCGGCAATTGTTCCATTTGCGTCCACAGCATTTGTAATTCCTCCAGGCTTTTGCGCAGTTCTGCGTCCTGAGCCAGTTGTATTTCCAGTTCCTGATGTGCCTCCGGGGACAAAGTGCCCTCGAGGTATTCCATCAGGAGCAAGGCAGTTTTATCGTGCATCATCATAGTTGTTCGAGTTTAAAATAAAGGCTACGCAACTGTTGTAGGGCGCGGAATACTTTCAGTTTTACAGCCCCCTCCGAGCAGCCAATCAATTCACCCACCTCGGCGTACTTCATCTTTTGATAGCGGGTCAGCAACAAAATTTCCAGTTGATCTGGTGGTAATTGTTGCATGGCTTTTTCCATCGTTACCAGGTTCTCTTCACGCCCCAGGCCCATTTCAGGTAGCTCAGCGCGGTTTTCGTGTTGGCTGATGTCTTCCTGGATCATTTTGCCGCCTTTTCTTTGCCAATCGGCTTGTACATTGCGCGCAATTTGGTACAACCAGGCCCGAAAGGCCATGCCTTTGCGGTAACTTTGGCGGTACTTGATCACCCGTTCGAAGAGGTTTTGGACCAAATCTTCGCTGGCATCCCGGGCAATGCCCTGGCGCAGAAAGAAGTTGAACAAATTGACCTTGTAGCGCTGAAACAACACTGCAGCAGCATCCAACTTGCCATCGGCAAGCTGTACCATCAGTTCTTCGTCAGTTGGGTGAGGTGTGCGCTGCATTTATTTCGTGTGCTTTCTTTTTTAGGTTACTTGGGTAAATGGAAAAGGTTACGGAGAAAATGAATTTTTTTCTTGATGGAACTCATTTTTACAAAACTCCGTTGGGTGTTATTTTAAAAACCTCATTAAATGTAAGACATTTTCATGATTCGAAAATTAGCCAGCATTCGTCAATGCGCTGAATTACAAGCCATTCCTGGGGCGGATGCCATTCAGGTAGCCGTGGTTGATGGGTGGACTTGTGTCGTCAAAATTGGTGAAGTTCAGCTTGGGCAAAAGGGAGTTTATTTTGAAATCGATTCTTTTTTACCCGTCGGTGATCCTCGTTTTGAATTTCTACGCAAATCTTCGCTGCGCAAAATGGGCGATGTTGAAGGATTTCGGCTGCGCACCATCCGTTTGCGGGGGCAATTGTCGCAGGGTTTGTTTTTGCCGCTGCACTGGTTTCCCGAGGTGGATCCCGCCGAGCCCGTGGGTACCGACCTCACCGAGCGTTTGCGGGTAGACAAATATGAGCCGCCCATTCCAGCCGATTTGACGGGTAAGGTGATCGGGCCTTTCCCTGGCTTTATCCCCAAAACGGATGAAGAGCGGGTGCAAAACTTGCTAGAGGAATTTGCCACTTGGCAAGGCTTGCCTTTTGTAGTTACCGAAAAACTGGATGGAACTTCCTTCACCGCTTACCAGCGCAATGGCCATTTTGGCATCTGTTCGCGCAACTGGGAATTGTCGGATGAAGATCCCAATTCGTACTGGAAGGTAGCGACGGAAACGCAGTTACAGGAAAAGCTAAGCCGGCAAAATCTAGCCATTCAGGGGGAAATGATCGGGGAAGGCATTCAAAAGAACATATACAAATTGCGGGGACAACACTTGTTTGTTTTCCACGTGTTTGACATTGACCAGCACCGATTCTACTCGTATGAAGAGACATCGGATTTTTGCCGCAACAACGGTTTGCAGATGGTGCCGCTGATCAGCACGGATTTTCAGTTGCCTGCCAAGGTTGAGGACTTGTTGCGTATGGCGGATGGCCCTTCGATTTTGAATGAAAAGGCTGGGCGGGAAGGATTGGTACTGCGCAGCGCGGATCGGAAGATTTCGTTCAAGGCGATTTCGAATGCCTTTTTGGAAGCGGAGGATTGAGCGACTACACCTCATGCAGATGTAAATACGACGAAACAATTGGATTCGGCTACGCCAAATCTTTTAAACACGACGACACAACGGAACGACGACACGACGATTTACGCGCTTCGCGCTTTTTGTACATGACGCAAGGCGTCATGTTGTGGCGGTAGCCATATCGTCGTGTCGTCGTTCCGTTGTGTCGTCGTGTTAAATAAGAAGCAGCGAAGCTGCGTCAAAATTAAACAAGCTCTCTAAAACTGGAAATAAATAAATGGTACCACCTCTGCGCTCGCCGTCTGAATGACCAACCAAACCACAAAAGCCAATACCAGCGACTTCACCGGAGCCGGGCTGCGCTCAAACAAACCATCCCAAAAAGTGTACCAGCGCGTAGGCAAGAAGTGCAACAAGTACCCCAGGCCAATCAACAACAAGACCTGCTTGTAGCCGTCCCAGAGCTGTCCCCACAATTCTGGATGTAAGGAAGAACCAATTTGAGTCAGCACCGCCGCCGTAGTATCCAAGGGTGGATTTGGATTATTCAAAGCCCCGGCCCGGAACAAAATCCAGCAGAAGGTAACAAAATGGAAGGTCAAAAAAGTACCTACCCAGGGACCAATGATCAGGCGGTTGCTCATCACATCCACTACAGTCGCCAACAAAGTGAGCAAAAGGGATAAACTGAAAAAGACGAGGTTGGCCCAGGTCAAACTTGACATTTGTTCAGGCGTGATCCCGCCACTGGAAGACATCGTGTACAGAATAAACTGCAAGGCCATTTGTACCATGACCACTATGATAAAGGCGCGCATGGCCGGGTTGCCCCAAAAACGGCTTTTGCCCGACATGGCCCGATCAATCGCCAGGGCAATGCCGTGCAGCGCACCCCAGGCAATAAAAACCCAACTGGCGCCGTGCCACAACCCACCCAGCACCATGGTGATCATCAGGTTGAAATAGGTGAAAAACTTACCCTTGCGGTTACCACCCAGGGAGATGTACAAATAGTCGCGCAACCAGCTGGACAGTGAAATGTGCCAGCGCCGCCAAAACTCCTGGATGCTGCTCGAACGATAAGGCGTATGAAAGTTGTCTGGCAAGGTAAAACCCAACAACAGGGCCAAACCGATGGCCATATCAGAATAACCCGAAAAATCGCAATAAATCTGGATGGCGTAGCCATAAGTCGCCATCAGGTTTTCCAGCCCGGAATACAGAGATGGATTTTCAAAAACCCGGTCTACAAAGTTGATGCTGATGTAATCGGAAATGATCGTTTTTTTCAACAATCCGCCCATGATCAGGATCAGCGCCCTGCTCATTTGTTCATTGCTCAGGATGGGCTTACGGCGGATTTGTGGCAGAAAGTCGTAGGCGCGAACGATTGGCCCAGCCAGTAATTGTGGGAAAAATGTGACGAAAAAGCCGAAATCCAAAAAGCTGCGCAAAAAAGAGCGAAAGTCCTTCATTTCGGAGCTGACTGGTTTGATCAAGCCCCGGTACACGTCCAAACTGTAACTCAAGGTTTGGAATACAAAAAACGAAATCCCGGCGGGCAAATAGATGTTTTGCAGCGCCCAATCGGTCTGAAAAGAGCTATTGATGATGCCGATGAAAAAGTTGGTGTATTTGAAATATACCAGCATGCCCAGGTTGAAGACCAGGCTAAGGATCAAAAAGAACAATTTGCCGCCCTTCCCATTGGCCTTGTAAATGAAGTGCCCCAGGAAAAAGTCCACCACCGTAGAAAATATCAGGAGCATGAAAGGATAGGTGTACAAAACCCACAGATTCACTGGCCCTCCGGTACATTTGTAGTAAAAAAACAGGGAAAAAATGGTGGTGAGCAGCAAACGCAGGTTGAAACTGCGCAGCAACAACAAGTACAAGGTGTAAAAAATAAAAAACAGTATGAAGAACTCCAGGTTGCTAAACAGCAAGGGCCTGGATGCTACATAAGTCCACAATCCTGAAAAGTCGGTCCAGTTAATTGGCGGCATAGGCTTTTTTCAGCGCATCGTACAGCAATTGCGCCTTCACTAAATATCCTCGTTCGGTAAAATGTATTCCGTCCGCTTGCGCAAGATTCTCGGAACGCCAACGGCGCATCGAGCCCAGTCCACCCATGATTTGGTGCAAATCCCACATGGCTACATTGTGTTCTTGCGTTTGCCTGCGCAAGATATCGCGAACCTGCAAACCTATTGTATTGTCAGTCGATTTATTTTTTAGCACATCAGGGTTAATGGTCACTAAAATAGGGACTTGGGGCATTTTAGCTTTCAATTTGTCCAAAAAAGCGCCTACTTCCCGATCGACCTCGGCCATTTTGCTGGCTGGCAAAAAACACTCGTTTGTGCCTAGGGTAATGATGATGAGATCGGGGTACAACATGCTCGCCTGATCTACAAAATATTCGGCGTGGTTGTAGTGGTAATACGTCACTCCATTGGCCCCGGCCGCGCAATACAATACGCCGGAACGGGTGTTGTTTTCCAGCACGATTCCAAACAAGGTAGTCCGCTCCTGCCGGGGCTGGCGTTTCAGTCCCTTCAAGCGCAACAAATTGGTGAGGGTATCCAGGTTGACAATGCTATGGAAGGGTTGATTGGCATCAGCTGCACCCGATACCACTTTTGAACCAGCGGTAACAAAGGTAGTCAGGTCGGGAACCGGGCTTGGGGCAGGTGCTGGAGTTACCAGTTTTGAAGCAGGTATGGTCAGGTTGTCGCCAGGGTGGATCAGGTTGCTGTTCAGGTTGTTGAGTTTGCGGAGCTCTACAATGTTGCAGCGGTATTTGCGCGAAATGCTGTACAAAGACTCGCCAGGGCGCACCTTGTGCTTCGTCGTGGTAGGTGGAATAATCGGTCTGCTGACCACGCTGGCCGCAATGGCTTTGCTGCCCGTTGGTTTGGGTGGATTGGCCTGGGGGGTATTGCCCGTTTCGAGCAACATGTCAAATATTTCGGGGCCTTTTTCGTGAAAAATGGTCACCGAATTGAAACGTTGGTCAAGTCCGTAACGATCTTGAGGAAATAGGTCTAGTTCAAAGTTTTCAGAGTAGGTACGCATCCCCATCGCACTGATGCCAATGGGTACTTCGGTGTTTTGAAAGGTACTTTTGCGCCCCAGCCAGATGCCGGTGGAACTACTTTTGACGTCACGGGCATTGTAACTTCCAGCCTGGCGGTAAGGAAAAACCAAACCTCGCCCCGCTGCGCCGTATTCGTACTGGAAAAGGGCCCGCATCCAACCCGTGAAATAATCGCCCTGGATGTGCGAATCACCAATGTGCAAAATGCGCACCTGGTTGGACCTACCCGCACGCAGGTCGTCCAAATGTTTGAAAAAAGGTTCCAAACTTTCTTTGCGCTCAATGACATTGGCGCCAAAATCGATGTAGGGGTATTGGGCCGGATCCAAATCCGTCGGCCTAGGGATGGTGTCTTTTGGGGCAGGCGTGATGGGCTTTGCCACCACTACCTTGGCTGCTACGGCTGCTTTGGGTTTTTCGGCCGCAGGGGCACAACCCAGGGATGCCAGTACCAGGCTCAGGCAAATCTTAAGGGGAAATTGTAACATGACCTGAATGTGATAAGGTTTCGAGGATGTAGGGGCGTTTCAGGTTCATGGGTGGCTGGAAAGAATACGAGGGCTTGGGGTAAAGGTAGGAAAAAAAATTGGGAATGGGTGGCGGGAATTTTCACGGTGGTTATACAATGCTATGGTTGGTCCATATCGCAACAGGAAGCTTCGGAAATTCGGATATTGAAAAGATCAAA
>JAAFHQ010001010.1 GCA_013298445.1 Chitinophagales bacterium
TGGTCAAATGGAAATGGAGGGTTTCTTTTGGCAATTTTCGTTCACGGATCAAATTCTCCAGGTCTGCAATTTGCGCATTGATGTGCTTTTTACTTTTTGCCGAACAATCCACAATAAAATGATAATGAGGGACTAATTTGACTTTGGGCAAGGTTTCACTTAGGGCAGCAGGGATGTAGGCCACTTGGCCATTTCCCAGAATAATGGGTGCCGTCAGGTTTTGATTTCGGACGAGTTCACCAAAAGTCAACTCGTGGTTTTGATCCAAAGCCAGTTGAAAAGCCTCTTTGTGGACGATGGTAAACCCGGTTTTGCGGACTTCCTTAGCCTGGAAAGGATAGACCCTCAGCGACAAGGTTTTTGCATCCAGATAACTCAACAACCCCGGATCCCGCCGGGTATTGTTGCGGATTTGTTCATAAATCCAGGTAGCCGTTTTTTTCTCGGCCAGTTCTCCTTTCACTTTCTCTTTTCCGATGTAGAGGTAATAATCCTGGATGAGTGCGCCGTCGGGCAAGGAGAAGAGGGTTCTGTACTCCTCCAGATTTTCGCCCGGGTTTTCCAGTTCAAGGTGTAGGGTGCTGGTCCAGGATTGGTCTATCTCGTTCCATTTGGAATCTACCTGAGCCGTTTTGATTTGGGGAACCGAATTGCGTTGGACGGTTTCGGGGAAAAATTGCAGGTCTTTGCCTAAAAAGATCGCTTCGAGTTTGTTCAACTTGCGGTCGGAAAGGGTCAGGTTATCCAGCACAATGCTGTTGTAAAAATGGGAGAGGTAAGGGGTGCTGTTGCCACCAAAGTCCATAGAGCTGCGGCGTTTGTTTTGTTGAATGGCAGCAAAAACTCTAGCCAATCTGGCATCAGCGATTTTGAACGTGCTGGGATTGTCAAAATCAGGGGCATAGACGTAGTCAAGCGCCTGATGCAAGGCTTTCCGATCCTGAACGGCTGAGAAATACAAAAAGCTCGGGAGCAAGCAAGCACCCAATATAGCGCCCAGGATCATGCCGAACTTTGGGTAATGATTTTGCAGGTACTGCAAGTCTTTAATCCAGGTCGCTGATTGTAAAACGAGTAGAATAACCGGAGTCAGCATTAAAAACCCTGTTCCAATGGCCAGGATGGCCGGGATCGCCAGGGGCAAAAAGGGTAAAAAAACCAAAGCAAAATACAGGATATAAGGAAAAAATAAACTGCGCAAGAGGAAAAGAACCAGTCGATAAAGCGGATGAGGGTAATTGGGAAGGGTGAACAATACTCCATTCACGACGGCCAAGGCATAAAACCAGGGACTGGAAAAATTGCCAAAAACATGCTCAGGGAAAAAACGAATCTGACTGTTGTTTAACATTAAACCCCAGATGGGAAAGGCAATTCCTAGCACTCCTTTGATCAAAATATCCCATTTTGACCAAGCCGACCAGGGGCGGTGGCCAAATATGTAAATGCTGCGACCCAAAAAGAAAAAGAAGAGGGTCGACGTGGAAAACAAACCAATAATAGCAATGTGTGGCGCATACCGATCCGGGATACCACTGACCATTAGAATATTGATTCCCATATATGCACCTAATGCTACGACAAATGCGCCCAAAAGGTTGAATATGTATAAAGGGTTTTTCTCAAAATCGGTCAAAAAGGCGATGATGCTGTACATGGAAAACGCCAAACTAGGCATTAGAAAACCCACCGGATACAATCTTGCTTCGTCGCTGACCATCCAATTGGGAATGTCATTGGGGATAAGCGTTTCGCCATTGACCAGGTAACCCACTAACCAGCAAAAAAACAGGAGGTAAACGGCGATATGGTAATACAAACTACTCTTCGCTCGCTTGAAATGCAAAAAGAGGTAATAGCCCAACTGCCCCAAACCCAACAGGCTTAAACTTATGCCCAAGATATACCAGGCAGTTTTACTTTTTCCATCCAGTTGGGGTGCGATGATGTAAAAAATTTGCGTGGCCAAGGCCAACAAGGCTCCAACTGGAAATACTCCACTTACCAAAATCCACCAAGGGCTACGCCAATTTTGCATGATTGGAAAAATTTAAAAAGTGATGAAAAAGAGCAGTGGCCAACAGTAAAACGGAAAGATAAACGACCACGCCCAGGGCCTCGTGCACGTTCGGACCGTGCAAGCCGGGCAAACGTTGTAAAACCAGAGCGCTGAGGATGCGAAAGGTATTGGCCAGAATGCACAAACCATAACTGAGCGGAATGCTCCACAACAAGGCTTTGATTTTGATTGACCGTTGATGCTGGTTTTGAATGCTCAAATAGGCCAAAGTACACCAACAAATGACCAAAAAATTGACCCCAGCGCAGGATTTTTCGATGATGAACCCGTTGAATTGATATCCTTCTCCGACCAGGTAAAGGCTGGATTGGCCTTTAAAAATAGCAACGAGCCATTGGACAGGGTAGAGTAAAAAGCGCAATTCATCGCTGCTCCAATCGCGTTGCAACCACTTGAAGAGTAGGGCAGGGCTAATGGCAAGTAGTGTGAAAATTGCAGTAGATTTAGATTTCATAAAGTACTTTGTAATTCAAAGTTA
>JAAFHQ010001011.1 GCA_013298445.1 Chitinophagales bacterium
GTCATCATCTTGACCAGAGCTCTGGAAAGACTCAAAACTCTTGTCGATGCTTACATTACATTCTCTCAATGAACTTCTTTTCCACTACCCCAAATCTATTTTGAGGTTTTGTGGGTAATTGACAGGCCTTAGGTTTCTTAGGTGGTGAAAAAAAATTGTTTTACCACCTAAGAAACCTAAGGCACTCAAGAATCACCTCAGTCGCTTTAAGCCAAGCCCATCTCCACATTCCGCTGATGGTGCTGAGCATGATAAATCGTGAAATACATCAACTCCCGCAAAGTCAATTTCCCCAATAGCGGATGCGGTGCCTGCAAAGTATCCAGGTCCGCCTCACTCAGTGACTCCAACAATCGGTCCAGGCCAGCGATCATTTGCAACAATCTTTCGCTTCCAAAACTTTGAAAGCCTTCTCCAGGAACTTTAGGCTCATAAGCCTTCGGTGACTTTCCACCTTTGGCCAGGGCATCCTGATAGGTTTTGACCAAGGTGTCATAATCCCGGGAAGTATGTTTAGCACGTCCAAAAATCAGGCGCAACAAAAAACTCGGCAAACTCAGTCCTAATACCACTGGTCGCACGCTGCGAATCAAGTGATCGAGTTGCTGCGCAGCCGACCATTTCCCTTCAGGTTGAAGGATAAAAGCCTCGGGGCTCAGGTTTTGCACCAGCTCACAAAACAGAGCGTATTGCGCATGAAGCTTTTGAATGATTTCTTGCTTGTTCATTTTATAAGTTTAATCATGCATAGAGTGGGTAAAATAATGTAAATTTTGCGCTCAAAACCAAATTCAACTCAGATGAATCCTTTGTTTCAACCAAATGAAAACAGCACCAGGCTATTGGCTGGGCGTTTGTTGAAAAAACTGCAACTTTCCTTTCTTTTTTCCCTACTCATTCTGGTGCGTGTTTATGCCGATGAAGGCATGTGGCTCCCCATGCTTTTGGGCCAACAAGTTTATCAGGACATGGTCAAAAAAGGCCTAAAACTCAAACCAGAACAGCTCTACAGCATGAATCAAGCTTCCATCAAAGATGCGATTGTCATTTTTGGAGGGGGCTGTACGGGCGAAATTGTCAGCGAACAAGGCCTGGTTTTCACCAATCACCACTGTGGTTACGGGTCCATTGCCGCAGCTTCAAGTGTACAAAACAACTACCTGCGCGACGGTTTTTGGGCCATGGACAAAGGGAAAGAAATTCCTTCCCAAGGGCTGCAAGTGCGTTTTTTGCGCAGCATCGATGATGTAAGTCAAAAAATTCTGGATGCAGCTGGTAGTTTGAAAGGGATGGAGCGCATTCGCAAAATCAACGAGATTGTGGCAGAGCTCATCAAAGCCAATGTAGGTGATGACGAATTTAAAGCTGCGGTCATCGTGCCTATTTTCAAAGGCCGGCAGTACCTGATGTACAGCTACGATGTGTATAAGGACGTACGCTTGGTGGGTGCTCCACCTGAAAGCATTGGCAAATTTGGTGGCGACACCGACAACTGGGAGTGGCCCCGCCATACTGGCGACTTTTCGGTTTTCCGCGTGTACATGAGCGCAACTGGCAAACCCGCCAATTACGCAGCGGACAATGTGCCCTACAAGCCCAAGTACTTCCTTCCCGTAAGCATTAAAGGTTTCGCCGATGGTGATTACGCCATGACTTATGGCTATCCTGGTAGCACCAACCGTTATGAAACCTCAGCTGGCATCAAACTGAGCGTCGATATCAACAACCCAACTCTGGTCAAATTGCGGGATATGCGCCTCAAATTCATGCTGGAAGAAATGCGCAAAAGTCCGGCCACCAAATTGCAATTGGCCCCGGAATACGCCAGCGTAGCCAACTACTGGAAGTTTTATGACGGTGAAAGCAAACAGTTGGTCAAATACGACATTTTTGGCCAAAAGAAAAAAGTGGAGGATGCCTTTACTGCCTGGGCAAAAGGCAAACCGGAATACGAAAACCTGTTCAGCGATTTTGAAAAAATGTATGCGGATTGGCGGCCATATGCCATGCATCGGCAGTACATCGTAGAAGGGATTACTGGCTGTCGGCTGGTGCGGGCAGCTGCCCGTTGGCCCGAATTAGAGGCCCTATTGAAAAAAGGAGATAATCCGCAAAAACTGCTGCAAACCCTGGAGGGTGCCCGCAGTGCTTATCTGGCCAATTTCAATCAAAAAGCCGATAAAAACATCCTCGCCTCGGTCATTATGATGTTCCTCACCGACATTGAGACCAGTCAACATCCGCAAGGGTTTTACGACATGCTTTTCCGCAAATACAGCAGCATTGACAATAGTCCTTTCAAGGCCTTTGCCGACGATGTGTTCACCAACTCAATGATGGTGGATGATAAAAAATGGGCTGCTTTTAAAGAAAAACCTAGTCTGGAGGTATTGAGTGCCGATCCGGCTTTTGTGGTGGTCAATGCTTTTATTAAAAACTGGGACCAAAACTACCAATCCAAATTTGTAGAATTCAGCACCAAAAATGAAGACCTGGGACGCAGTTATCTCAAAGGGCTGTTCGAAATGGATCCCAACCGCATGAACAGTACCTAT
>JAAFHQ010001012.1 GCA_013298445.1 Chitinophagales bacterium
CCGAACCGACTTGGGCGAAATGACATATTGCCCTATGGCTGGATGAGGCAAACTGCGGGGTAAAAGAACTTCTTTTTTGATTGCTGGGAAAAGCTCATGCTGGTACAAACGTTCGCGGCTTTTTTCAACG
Organism: Chitinophagales bacterium; assembly: GCA_013298445.1. Lineage (GTDB taxonomy): Bacteria > Bacteroidota > Bacteroidia > Chitinophagales > Saprospiraceae > Haliscomenobacter. Next base: position 131 of record JAAFHQ010001012.1, read on the forward strand.
GCATACTTGAATCCAGGTTCAAAAACAAAAGAATTTTTGAATTGATTCATACTCAAATAGGTCAAGCTTGAACCCGCATTAAATGGGCCTACATAATTGTTTTGCCAGGAACCATACGTGGTAAAATGGATGTTTTGATGGTCATCCCAAATAAAAACACTGTCCTTGGCTTTCAGATTTTGAATAACAAAAATACTGTTGCGGAGCAACCCCTTTTCCACTGAACTAAAACTTTGGGTAACAGGCATCCGTTTGAAATGGGCCGGAGCACTTCCATTCGGCCAAAAATCTTCGTTAAGCACCAGTTCCAGTTTTTCGCCACGTCGCAAAAAAATACTGTCCAAAACGTACTCATACTCACGGGTGCGAATGGTGATTTGATGATATCCCTCTGTTCCGAGAAAGCTATAAGGGTGCGCATCCCGGGTAAGGTGGGAATACACCAACTTGCGATTGAGGTAGATGAGGAAAATGGGTTGCATTTTTCCTCCCTTGACCACAAATGGGGCAAATTGTGCCATTTTTTGATAAAAAGAATCCTGGCGTAGTGCCGAATCCCGTCGAGTGAGTAAGAGTTGTGGGGCATAACGATATTGGTAATACAGGGCCTCTTGAACTTGAAAAGTTTGGGCCAAAAACCGCGTCATCGGAAGCTTGTAATTTCGATCCGTATCGTACAATCGGAAAGAAGGAAAAGTGCGGGGGGCAGCTTGCCGCCGATAACCAATATTGGGGGTACTGTAACTGGTTTCATCACCAAACTGAGCATTGATGGCTCCTGCACTGAGGTCTACCCCTTTGGCTGGGTGCCCGGAGCCACGTTTCACCTGTACCTTGTAGCTGTTTTCCTGGCCAGGAATGACTCGATCGGGGCCTTGTAGGTCAATGGAGAGGGCTTTGGGATAATGACGAAATTCTTCATGTCTTTCAAAAAGCTCTCCAGCCCAGAGGAATTCATAATTGAGGTGGTAAAAAGCAGTACTTTGATCACGGTGCTGCCAATGCCACAAGGAATCACGAGTAAAGCCTGTTTCGATTGTACCGGAATGGGTTTTGATTTGGTACCACAGGGGCAAATTGCGTGGATTTTCAATGCGAAGATGGATGGAATCGGCGCTGCGCGCACCCATGATCAATAAGCCTTCTTTTTCCGGATAGAGAGGGAGTTTAAATTCGGCTCGGGTTTTGGGATTCAGTAAAGTGTACGATTCTACATTGGGATCGAGGGGTAGCTGTGCTGGTAATAACACTTTTTGGGTTAGGCTTTTTTCATCAGGGTATTGTGCTAACAGGACCAGTGAATCGGAAAGAGCCGAGGTACTGCTTGCTATGATTTTGTTACCGTCCAAACTCAATTTAAAACTAGGTTCATACTTGAATTGAAGCGTTTTGTCCTTAAAGCTCAATTGACCGGAACTGCTGTTGAAATACACATGGCAGCGCAAGCTCATGGACGCAGCCGGTAAAAGGGAATCGGGAAGTATTACATCCCATTCGCCGCGTACGCCCAGATTTTCATTGCTGCGCCAAAGGGTATCGGGGACAAGTACCTCTTGGCCATGAAAAGTTTGGATTGTTCCAGCCAGGATAAAAATTTCAGCAGTCGCGTCGGGAGCGGCCAGGTCATTGGTCGTTTTGGCACTGAGTGTAAGTGTACATTTCTCCCCACGAGTAAAGGATTCAGGGGATACTTTTAAGGTGTAATTGATTTCATCCAATTCGTATTCCTCTAAACGGAATCCTTGCTTGATGTCCGATCTGCGCTTCGATAGTATAAGCTGGTATTCTTCATCTATTTCCAACGTATCAGCCAAAGGCCATTCGAAGAGGTAAACACCTGGGCGCTCCGGTTTAATTTTTTTTGTAAAAACCTGCTTAGACCAATCCTTAGATAGCTGTAATTCAATGCCTTTATGCAAGGGTCGCCCTTTGGTTGTGGTCACATAAGCCTTCATTTTCAGGGTATCCCCTGGACGGTATACCGGTTGGCTCAAGGCAATATACCCTTCTAAATCACGATTGTATTTTCGGGAAAACCAATACTTCCAAGGCAAAACCCAACGATGGGAACGTATGCTCCGAACAACATAAGCAATGGGAGCTTGTACAACTTTTATGGGTAAGGTGATGAAACGCCCTATCCGACTAGTGGAAAAACGGCGGTAATGAGTGAGGATTGCAACGCTTTTTTTGCCGTTTCGAACCAAGGTATAGTAGGCACTGAAAGCAGGCGATTTAATTTCCAGTATCCTTTCTTTGGGTGAACTTTTGATTCGGAAAGCCTGGGTTTCAGGATCATAGCGGAGTTCTTTTTTACCCAACAAAACCTGAATATCCGGTAACTGGCGGCCCAGGCTATCTTTGACCAAGATGGAAAGGTCTTGATGGTTGTTCAGCGCCTGAACTTGAATTGGAGCAGTA
>JAAFHQ010001013.1 GCA_013298445.1 Chitinophagales bacterium
ACAAGGCTAGTGCCAACGATGTAGACTGGGTGCAAAAGGTAAAAATGCAGGGCGCCATCCAAAAATGGGTGGATCACTCCATCAGCGTAACGGTCAACATCCCCGAAGATACTTCAGTGGATATGGTCAAGCGCATTTACCAAACGGCCTGGGAAGAGGGTTGCAAGGGTTGTACCATTTACCGCGACGGTTCCCGCTCTGGTGTTTTGATTTCTTCGGAGAAAAAAGATAAAAAAGACAAAAAAGGTGGCAATGGCCAGTCTTCCAATGGCAACGGCCATGCCAAATTTGGAGAAGCCTTCTACCCCGAACGCCCCGATCGTCTGGAAGCCAAAATTGTGCGCTTCATGAACAACGATAAGCAGTGGATCGCCGTGATCGGTCTGCTGGAAGGTCGCCCATATGAAGTCTTCACCGGCGCCGCAATCGATACTTTCAAACTGCCACCCTACGTGGAAACGGGCTGGGTCAACAAAGCTAAAGGTGAAGATGGCCGCAACCGCTACGACTTCCAGTTCATGGATCGCGACGGCTACCGCGTGACCATCGAAGGCCTCAGCCGCAGCTTCAACAAGGAATATTGGAACTACGCCAAACTGATCTCCGGCGTACTCCGCCTGGGTATGCCCATCCAGAAGGTGGTCGACCTGGTCGAAGGCCTCAACGCCGACGAAGACTACATCAACACCTGGAAAAATGGGGTGGTTCGCGCCCTAAAAACGCTGGTGCCCGATGGGACAAAGGCGGCGAAGGCGGAGTGCCCATCTTGTGGGGATGCCCATGGATTGGTGTATAAGGAAGGGTGTTTGAGTTGTGTGAGTTGTGGGTATTCGAAGTGTAATTGATTGAATATCATAAAGAAGGCCGGGTTACTCAGGAGAGTGATCCGGCTTTTTTTAATGAAAGATAAGTCAAAACTACATGATGTGGCTAGGTTTTAAGCGTGTCCTAACTAAATTCAAACTTTAGATGGTTTGACCCAGGGTTTTACCAGTCTGCTATTTTGGCTACTCGACTCTAAACGCATTAGAAATAAACTAATCCTTATTCCAAACATTGTATCCTGATTTAATAGCTGCAAATATCTCAAAGCTTTCAATTGCAACTCTTGCAGACTTAGTATTCATATCGCAGTTCCGAATACCATGATAATCGTCAAAATGTAGAATCTCGAAATTCACATTATTGCCTTTCTGGATGGCCATTTGCATTTTTTCAGAAACCATAAAGTCTGTTGGATATTGTTTCCTGTGTCTTTCTTCATAAGGCCGATAATAATCATAATATCTTTGGTGAACATTGGCTGATTGACCAATATACATACCAATAATATTACCTGATTTATCAATTTCGCAGATGCGATAAATCGCGGTTTGACCCTTTCTTAGTTCCTTACGGTCGCTCACTTTAACCCAAAACATACAAGTTGTTATTTGTAATATATCATTAGGAATTCCTTCACCTTGGCAACCATACCCTCACAACATCAAAACACTAAACGGGTATTACATTTTGCTCGTTATTGTCTGATGGCAATTTAGATCAAATTCATCAAACAATCAATATGTGAAATTGAGGATTAGAAAATTGAGATGGTGTTAGTTCAACCGCTCCCGCGGTTGCCGCCCACCCCAACCATCCTTTTCCCCGGACGACCGGGGCTATTCTAAATTCAACCGCTGCCGCGGTTTGTAGTGGAATAAAAAGATTAATACCTAGGCGTCATACCTGGCTGAGTCCACGCCCTAAAATCGAACATAAACCACTCACTATCAGACCTCCCCCACAATCGCGGAGCGATTCAATTCTGAATAGCCCCGGTCGTCCGGGGTAAAATGTCCGGTCAATGTTTCACAACCGCGGATGCGGTTGAACCATCCCTTTCCCGGTGCCAAAACACAACAAAATTTTTCAATGTTCAATGCCGATTCAAGCCCCGTGGAAATCAATTCAACCGCTCCCGCGGTTGCCATCCACCCCACTCAATCCAGGTATTTCTCATCGAACTCAATTCCATGCTCCCGGAACAATTCGATTAATTCCTCACGATAGGTTTTGGTTCGGTGGTGTTCCTCCTGGTTTTTCACGTATTCAATGAGGGTATCTTTGTCCCGGTAGGAATGGGTGACTGCTCCGTACCCATCTTGCCATGAATCAAACTTGGGGAACAAATTTTTCTCCTTAATAAAATCACTACTCGCCAATTTAATGTCTTTGACCAATGAGGCCAAGGCCACCGATGGGTGAATGTGTAGCGCGATATGAAGGTGGTCTTCCACCCCATTGATCCGGTACAAATGACATTTTTTCTTCTTCAAAATGCCCCAAATGTAATTGAACAACTCCTGTCGATTTTCTTTGACCAAAACAGCTTCGCGGTATTTGGTGCCAAATACGATGTGGTACAAAATTTGTGTGTAGGTACGCATTCCTGAAAAATTTGAATTGAACAACATTGGTTTGGTCTTGCCCGCAATAGGTCGGGGCATGCTGCGATTGCAGCCGGAAAGGAGCGTAAAGAATAGTTGTTTATTCAGGCAAAAAAA
>JAAFHQ010001014.1 GCA_013298445.1 Chitinophagales bacterium
CGGCAGGCCATTTTGAAACGTATTGAAAGTGAGCGCATCATCCCTTCCCGGATATACTGGACGGCACGCGCCAATCAGGAGTTGGGATATAAGGGCGATATGCGTCAAGAAATATATCAACATACCGAACGGTCGAGCAGCCAGGATTTGGTCGCTTTCCATGAAGAATATGTGCGGGGCCGTGCTTATACCTTCCTGGTCATGGGCAGCAAATCTCAAGTTGATTTGAAATACCTGGAAAACTTCGGGGCACTGAGGGAGGTGAGTTTGGAGGAGGTGTTTGGGTATTAAAAAATGCGATAGCAGCAAGGTAGAGACGCACGGCCGTGCGTCTCTACAATTCGGCATAACCCTAAAGCTATGCAGATGCAGGCTCTTTTTCAGCACCCAGCCAGCCCACTCCAAGCCTTCCAACATCCTGTATTGGAAGCTCGAAACCTCACCTGTTTCATCAAACGCGACGACTTATTACAACTGGAAACCCAGCCCGGGGATCAGGCGTTTTGCGGCAACAAATGGCGCAAGCTGAAATACAACCTGGCCGCGGCCCATGAGCAGGGCTACAAAACCTTACTTACCTTCGGCGGAGCATTTTCCAACCACATTGCCGCTACCGCCAGCGCAGGCAAATTATTTGGTTTCAATACCATCGGCATCATTAGAGGGGAAAAGGTATTACCATTGAATCCGACACTGGACTTCGCTACGGCGTGCGGGATGGAACTGCATTTTTGGTCTCGGGAAGCTTATCGACGCAAAGACGAGTCGCAGGTGTTGGCTCAATTACAAGAGCAATTTCCTCAAGCCTATTTTATCCCGGAAGGGGGTACCAATACTCTGGCTTTGCGTGGCTGTGCAGAACTGGCCCAAGAGATTTTGGCGCAAGAACAGTTTGATTATGTTTGTTTGAGTTGTGGGACGGGCGGCACCTTGGCAGGAGTGATTCAGGGTTTGGCTGGCCGGGCTTTTGCACTGGGTTTTTCGGCTTTGAAGGGAGATTTTCACAAAGCGGAAGTTCAACAATTATTGGGTGGAAACAGCCTGGACAAATGGGCTATTGCTACTGAATACCATTTTGGTGGCTACGCCAAAACGCCTCCTGAATTGCTGGATTTTTTGGTGGGAATGAAAACTTATGATTTACCCCTGGAACCAATTTATACGGGAAAAACGATGTGGGGGGTGTTGGATAGGGCAAAACAAGGCTTTTTTCCAGCAGGTTCGCGGATTTGTGTTGTGCATACGGGCGGCATGCAGGGCTGGCGGTAATTTCTAAAGTGTTCCTTAAGAATCTTAGGTTTCTTAGGTGGTAAAGAACTTTATTTTCACCACCTAAGAAACCAAAGGCACCCAAGAGTCACCTCAGTCGGGTCATTTCAAATCAATCACCCTCGCCACTTTCTCCTCTTCCAACACCTTATTAAAACGCTCCAAAGTATTTTTCACCGCCACATCATAACGCTGTGAAATCCCCTCGTACACCTTTTTAATGTCGGTATAAGCTTCGAGTACCCCACCCGTCGGGCGGTCATGATCTCCAATGAGTACGCTGTAGATGCGCGCCATGTGGTTGATGAAGCGACGGGGGTAGTTGAAGTTGTCCTGGCTGGCTTCGGCCTGGTTTTGGACGATTTCATCTTCAACTGCGGTCAAACCTTTGCCCAATTCCGTTGCCAGGTCTTTAATTTTAGTAGCATGACCAGCTTTTACGGCCAGTCCCGCAGCGTCTTCAATTTGCTCCCGCAAACTGCGCAGGTTTTTGATTTTGCGTTGGGAGTCGCTGATCAGGTCGCGCATCTCGATGGCCAGTTTTTCCTGCGCCACATAATCTTCCTGTTTTACTTCCTTCCAACGCGGATCGGGCAACACTTTAAAGGACTGGGTTTTACTTTCCTTTCCTACCGTGACACGGACTTGATAATCTCCAGGTGCCGCAGGTGGACCCATGATGGGAACCCCCATTTCCATCAGCACCAGCTTTTCCGCATTGATTGGCCCATCGTGCAACAAATCCCAGGACAAGGTATTCCAGCCTTTTTTCAAACTCAGTTTGCTGCGGCGGTCTTCTCCTTTGGAACTGTAAGTTCGCACTGCTTTTCCTTGCGCGTTCAGAATTTCCAACTTACTTTCCGCATCCTTACTGGGTTCATCGGCGAGATTGACATGAAAAACAGCCCGGTAGCCACTCACATTGGTGCGGTAGGTATCGCGAGGTTTGTAGAGGTGTAAGGCTGCTTTGGCTTGTTCGTTTTGCAACTGTTCCAAAACCGATACACTTTCCAAAAGCCAGAATCCGCGGCCTTGGGTACTCATGGCGAGGTCGCCGTGGTGAACCTCCAGGTCGGTGATGGGTGTATAGGGCAGGTTCAATTGCAGGGATTGCCAGTGTGCCCCATCGTCGAAGGAAACGTACATGCCGTATTCGGTTCCGGCAAACAACAAGCCTTTTTTATCCGAATCTTCAGCAATGGCGCGGGTAAAGTGCCCGCCGGGGATGCCATTTTTGCCATCGGTCAACAATTGCCAGCTTTTGCCATAA
>JAAFHQ010001015.1 GCA_013298445.1 Chitinophagales bacterium
GTGACCCTCAGCAAGTGCGTATCCTCATCATTTTGGCCATCGTAATCCTGGTGATTGCCTGCATCAACTACATGAACCTGGCAACTGCCCGCTCGCAGCAGCGTTTCCGGGAAGTGGGCATCACCAAAACAGTGGGGGCTACCCGCATGCAATTGGCACGGCGTTTTTACCTGGAGACGGCACTGATGGTGGCCATCGCCCTGGCGTTGGGAGTGGCTCTGATGCTGGGAATTCTACCCGTTTTTAATGATTTGGCGGGCAAAAGGTTCGGTGTTTTGGACGTGCTTACACCGGCTGTTTTGTTGGGCTTGTTGGCTATCGGTACCATCGTTACTTTGATCGCTGGTTCTTACCCGGCTTTGATGTTGTCTTCTTTTAACCCCAAACATTTGTTACAAACCGCTTTCCGCCAAAAGTCATCTGCGGGAGTTTTGCGGCGCTCGTTGGTGGTGGTACAGTTTTCTGCCTCGATTATTCTGATCATTTGCACGGTCTTGTTTTACCAACAACTCGACTTCATCCAGCAACGAAATCTGGGGTATAAGCCCGATCAAGTGGTGGCCATCAACATGGCGGCGGCTGAGACAAGGGATCAGATCAATGGTTTCAACAATGCCTGCAAAGCCTTGAGCAGCGTGCAGGAAGTGACGCGTGCTCAAACCTTCCCCGGTGAAGGGGGGAGTGGTCGGACCATCTCACCACCCAACAGTGAGACTCAAAGCATCCCGGTTACCACCAACCACGCGAATGCGGAAATTCTGGATGTATTGGACATTAAATTACTAGCCGGAAAGTCCGTTCCAGCCGCAGAAAAGGACCCAAAAGACACTACAGTTCAAGTGGTGGTCAATAAATTTGTAGCCGACTTTTTGGGCTATACCCCTGAGGAAGCGATTGGCAAAAAAGCACCGAACTTGTTTGACAATGCTGAAATTGTAGGGGTGATGGACAACTTCCATTTCGACAATTTCCACCAACCCATTGGAGGCTACGCCTTCCACAACGCCAATACCGAAGGGCGCACCTATACCTTGATCAAATTGCAAACCCAGGATTTGCCACAAAGCATGAAACAAATCGAGGCCCTGTTCAATCAGAGCCTGCCGACTTCGGCCTTTGACTATGTTTTTCTGGATGATCACCTGGATACCTTGTACCGCCGCGAGCAGCGGACAGCCTCGGTAGTGATGGTGTTTTCCTGCCTGGCCATCTTGATCGCCTGCCTGGGCTTGTTTGGGTTGGCCGCTTTCACCGCCGAGCAACGCACCAAAGAAATTGGGGTGCGCAAGGTTTTAGGCGCATCCATTGGCAGCATTGTACAATTGCTTTCCCGCGACTTTTTGGTTTTGGTACTGGTATCGGTGGTGATTGCTTCTCCTGTAGCCTGGTACTTTATGAATGGCTGGCTGAAGGAATTTGCTTACCGCATCAACATCGAATGGTGGGTCTTTATCGTGGCCGGGGCTGGTGCCATGCTGATTGCGTTCCTGACGGTGAGTATGCAGAGTATACGGGCGGCTACGGTTGATCCGATCAAATCGCTGCGCAGTGAATAGTATTGTGGTTTTTTAGTCTTATTCTTGTTTCCAATTTTCAAAAAAAGACCTGCTCAATGTTTACAAACTACCTGAAAATTGCCATTCGCAACCTGATGAAGAACAAATTATTCAGCGGGTTGAACCTGATGGGCTTGGCGTTAGGCATAGCTGTAGCGCTGTTGTTGTTGGTGTTTGTAAAGGAGGAGTTGTCTTTTGATCGGTATCATGCTAAGTTCGACCGGATTTACCGAAGCCTAGCCAAAGTGGATTATGGTGATGGCGAAGAAATCTGGGCGAACGTTCCGAATAGTGTAGGGCCCGTTATGAAAAATGAAATCCCGGGCATTGAGGCACAAATGCGCATGTGGGAATTCAACTACGGCGAAAAAGCCATGGTCAATGCCAATGGTCAAAAATTCAGTCAGGAAAATTTCTTTTGGGCAGATTCTTCTATGCTGGAAATTTTCGACCTGAAATTTTTGGCTGGCGACCCTAATACGGCATTGAACGGTCCGAATAAAGTTATCCTGAGCAAATCGGTGGCAGAACGCTATTTTCCCGGTATGGAGGCAGTTAGCCAAACCATCAAAATTGAAAACAGCCTGGTCCTTGAAGTGACTGGCGTGTACGAAGATTTTCCCCTCTATTCTACCCTGGATGCAGAAATTATTGGTTCATTTCCTACCGTAGGCCGGATGTTTGGGGATTTGACTTGGGACAATTCCAGTTTTGAGACCTATTTTTTGCTAAGTGCCAAGGCCAATCCTCGCACGATTGAAAAACAAATGGCCGCGGTGTTGAACAAATACGTTGCTAAAGATCGGCAATGGCAAAAATTTGCGTTGCAAGCCCTAAAAGATGTCCACCTTCATTCCGCCGATATATCCGATAGCTACACCGAAAGAAGTGGCGACCCCCAGCAGGTGCGTATCCTCATCATTTTGGCCATCGTCATTCTGGTGATTGCCTGCATCAATTACATGAACCTGGCCACTGC
>JAAFHQ010001016.1 GCA_013298445.1 Chitinophagales bacterium
CAGTTGGGTTTCTACCGCCGCCCGATCAATCCAGGACAACAAGTTGGACAAGTACATCTTCGGCCCACTCACCGACACCGCGTAAACTGGCCCGGTAGAGTCAATCACTGTTGCCCCACTAGGCAAGTTGTTGCCGCCCCGCGCATAGGTATGGTCGTGCCCCTGGAGCACCACATCCACGTTGTATTTGTCAAACAAGGTTTTGAATCCGCTGCGCAAAGCCGGAGTGTCCCGATCTCCCGCTGGTGAAAAGACTGGGTGGTGCATGGTCACAACAGTCCATTTGTTGGGGTTATTCTTCAAAACTTGATCCAACCACAACATTTGACTGATGCTGTCTTTGTCAAAATAGAGGTACGCTGTGGAGTTGAGCGAAATGACTCGGGTCCCTTGATAATCGACGTAATAAGCGCTTTCCTCCAATCCTGCTGGGCCATTTTCGGGCAAGGTGAAGGAAGGCCGCCAGTGTTTGCTCAGCGCCGTTTGGTTGTTGATGCGTGGATATTCGTGGTTGCCGGGAGTAACGATGCTGGGGATGTTTTGATAAATCCAGCCCCCGGCATAAAACCATTCCCCCCATTCCTGGTCGCGTTGGGCTACATTGATCAAATCTCCAGCGTGCAACATAAAGTCGGCTTTGGGCAAATCGCTGTACGCTTGGCGAATGGTGCGCGACCATTTTGATTTCAGGTCGTTTTGAGCATCGCCAAAGTAGATGAAGGAAAATGGGGCTTCTTTGGCCTCCGCGGTGCGAAACTGCACCCACTCACTCCAGATGTTCATGCCGTCACCAACGCGGTAGGCATACAGGGTATTGGGCTTTAACCCGGTGAAGTTGAGCGAGTGGTAATGTGCCGCGCTCATATCGCTGACCAGCATTTCACTCGCAGCCTCGGTCACTTTGATGCTGTCAAAATCGGGACTCGCACTGGCCAAAGCAATCTGCCCTGCTCCTTTACTTACACTGACGGAGGTACGCCAATTGACGGAAAAAGAGGTACTGGGATCGGTTTTCCAACTGGTGATGATACGATCGGGTACCGGGCTGGGAGGGTAGTAGTCCACAGGTGCGTTTTGGGCATTCAGCAAGTAGACACTGAGTAAAAAAAGTAAACTGAGTAGATTTCTCATACGAGGACAGATTTGGGTAAATAGATCAAATAAGTACCAAAGCGACATTTTTTTTGCACAAAGGTAAAAAGAGAGGACACAGAGGACACAGAGATATGACGTTGACAATGCGTTATCCTCAAGTTCGAGCCCTATTGGACTCATTTGGGGGGGGAGACCTCGTCAACATCTAACTCTGTGTCCTCTGCGTCCTCTTTTTTTTCTTTGTGATAATAAATATGTCGCTATAGTACTTCCCTGAAAAAACCGTGGTGATCTACCATAACCGACTATTGTTGTGTTAATTCTTCTTGTCCAAATTCGGCAACAAAAACGCATCCAAGGGACTCGGCTGCGCCATCATTTTTTCAATCTCCTCCACCGTCCGTGGCGCAGATTTTGACAGCAACTCGTACCCATCCTTGGTGATCAACACATCATCTTCAATGCGCACGCCAATGCCCCACCATTTGGGATCACAAGGGCTATTCGGTGGAATGTAAATACCCGGCTCTACGGTGAGGACCATCCCTTCTGCCATCGGCGCGCCCGTGCTGCGGTCGTGTACATCCAGACCAATGTGGTGAGAAACCCCGTGTGGGAAATACTCATGCTGGGCACCGGGTTTGATCAAACCCAGTTCCGCCAAACGTTTATCCGCGATTTCCCGGCAAATCTGCGTGGTCTCACGCATGGCCGTTCCCGGTTTACACACTTTGAAAGCGGCTTCCTGTGCTTCTAGCACGATGTTGTAAATGGCCTTTTGTTCCTCCGAAAAAGTTCCATCAGCAGGAATGGTGCGGGTGATGTCGGCAGTGTAGCCGTGGTATTCTGCACCCAGGTCCATGAGCACCAAATCGGTGGAGACCCTTTGGCGATTGTTTTCCACGTAGTGCAATACGCAGGAGTTGTGCCCCGAACCTACGATAGAAGGGTAACCCTCATATTCCGAACCATAGCGGCGGAAAACAAACTCGTGAATGCCCCGGATTTCCATTTCAGACATGGCGGGATGCATGGCTTTCATCACTTCCACTTGGCCTTGGCAGGATACGTCCACTGCTTTGCGCAGCAACTTCAACTCGGCATCTGATTTGACCATGCGCAATTGGCCCATTTTGCCACCCAATGAACTGGCATCCAGGTTTTTGGGCAGTGCTGGGATTTTGGCGACAATCTTTTTTGCTTCTTTGCCTGAACCCGCTTTGATGAAGGCTTGCAGGTGTTCGTCGTTGCGCATGCCGGGGTTGCGGCCATAACGGGCAAAGACGGTTTCGGCCACCTGCTTGTAATTCTCTTCAGTGACTTCGCGCAATTGGGCGTACATGGTCTCTCTAGCCCCATTGTAATTGCTGGGGATGCCCGCTTTGTCCCGGAATTGTTGGATCAAGTCGTATAGATCGGCCTCTCCGCCGGCATCG
>JAAFHQ010001017.1 GCA_013298445.1 Chitinophagales bacterium
AGGATTGAGACCAGTGAAAAGGGTTTGTTTGCCAGTTTGATCCACCCAGCCGAATGGGCACAGAATGGTAACCTGCTGGTGGCGCCTGTTTTCATCAACGATGTTTTGCAAGGGATGCAACCAGGCGCCATTGGCTCCCTGAATGGCGTCTCCTGCAATGGGTTGTTCGCGGAGGTTGCCCATGAATTCTCTGACAATTTCAATGTGCCATTCGTCCATCAGCGTGTGATCACCAATGCCAAATGTATTGAGCGCATTCACCCCTTTGAATTGGACTGGGCGGCCATTTTGCAGCAATTCGCCCTCCAGAATTGCAAAGGGCAGGGTTGGATTGCTGGGTACTGGAGGCAGGTTTTCAGCTTGAAGATTGGGGCTAGTCAACTCTTGCTCTTTACGGCATGAGTTTCCCAGGAAAGTGAGGAATAGGACGGCAAGGATGAATCTTGCCTTTGACTGATGTAGCGGCTTTGACATGAAGTGGAGGTATTGATGGGATGCTACCGCAAACGCCAATGCATTCTCCCTTCAAACTTACGAAATCAATGATTGTACTCCAAAAATACAAAGACTTTAAGGAACGGTTTCAAAATAGTCGACTCAATTTTGTTGCTTTATTCTGAACCCGTTCCTAAGAAATTTGGCTGGTAAATGTTTTTGCAGCAATTTACCGGGAGATTGTCACCGCAAGACTAAAACTTCTGAACCATGTGTTGGAGTGTTTACATCGCTACACCTCAAGCCTTATCTGGGGTAACCTTTTCAACGGCCTGGCCAGAAGATGGCTCACCTCCTCCGGCGCTTCACTTCGAAGAATTGTTGGACGAAGATGAAGAAGGCAAGCTGTACCGGCCTTTTTTTAAAGGAAAACATTTGTACAATGTTGGTTCGGATACGGGCTGTGGCTGTGGCTTGGAACGCAGCTACACCATCACAACTACGCCCGAAGAAATCATCATTGATTATTACTCGGATGAATCGCCGCTGGCATTCATCGATTTTATCAAAAACTACTCTCGTGAAACGCCCCTCGAAATGTACGTCGTTTGGGAAGATGACCGCAGGTTGGAACCGCTCGAATACGTAGAAATTGATGCAAAAGCATTGACCATTGACAGCTATTTTAAGCTGGTATCGCGAAGATTTTATACGTTTTTTGGGTGATGGACTTCTACCGCGAAGCCCACCTTTATTTTTGCCCCACTACTTATGCCTCATAAAACTACGAACCATGAAGTTGAAAAATTACCGCATTTTCAGTTTGTCGCTTTTTTTATTCTTGGCATTGACGAACTGCAATCCGGATGAGCCAGCCCCAGAAAAAGAAAACGCCTGCAATGAAGCCGCCGCTCCCCCTCCCGCTGAGCTCAATTTGGTGACTTGTCACCGCAGCATTTCCAGAGACTCCGTAGCTACCGAAAATGCCTTGCTCGGCGTATGGGACTGGGAGTACATCACTTGTTTTTGGAGAACCGAAAAAGCCAATGGCGAAGACTTCAAATGCCTGAGCATTGAGTTCAAAGCCGATCATACCTTGATTGTAAAAGAGAGTGGCAAAATCACCCAAACGGCGCGCTGGAAAATTTTTCGCGGCGACCCTGAATTGTTTGTGATCAAAACCGAGCCGCTGGTGCCCCAGGTAGTGGGCCGGATTTTGTTTTGTAAGGATGTGCTGGAGTTCAACGACAGCTATGTGGATGGCTGTGACAATTATTTCAGGAAGGGGAAGTGAGTGGGGGAGTTAGTAAGCGTAAGTATTGCTTTTTTGCAGGAAATCATTTACATTTGTTGCGTACTTAACGGTTGCATGTGTCAAATTTTCAATTTCAACATTCTTACGGTCGAATTTTAGGAGTAGCACATACTGCTCTAGTGAGACATTTGGCTAAGCTAATGAAAGCCAAAAACTTACCAATCACTCCAGAACAATTCAGTGTTTTGAGTCACCTCTGGCAAAAAGATGGGCGCCCCCAAAATGAGTTGGCCATCTGCACAAACCGCAACCGAGCAAACGTAACCAGAATAATTGATATTCTGGAAAGAGATGGGATTGTAGAACGCCGGGACGATGCCAAAGACCGCCGGGTATTCAACATATTTTTAACGGAAAAAGGTAAAGCTCTAGAAAAAGATACTGCTGCTTGCGCCAGGCAATCCATTGATGATGCCCTCATGGGGATTAGTGAAGAAGAAAAGTCAATCGTTATGAAGGTACTAAAGCACAGTATTGATAATCTGAGTTAGGCTATGGTTAAAAAAATTTGCGCATTTTGTTGCGTATTTAACATTCAATCCATTAACAAAATGAACAAAAACATCATTCAAGTTAGCCAATTGAATTTTTCGCCAGATTTTCCAGGGCTACAGGGCGTAAATATGATGGCTCGACAGTTCCCAATTGAGCCTTTTTTAGTCATTACGGAATTCCGAATGGAGAAGCCTGTTTTTGGGCCTCATCCCCATGCAGGCATATCCGTATTGACCTATATGTTACCCGATAGTGAAGGTAGTTTTATCAATCGTGAT
>JAAFHQ010001018.1 GCA_013298445.1 Chitinophagales bacterium
AGTACGGGAATGTCCTGTTCCTTAATCTGGGTGAAAGTGCGGTTGGTGATGTACACGGTTGGGGTTATGTTTTTTTTATCCCACCCCTGGGCGCTTCTGATTTCAAGCACTCCAGTGGGAACAGCGCTGGTATATCCCGCACTCCAATCCACGTCAAAATAACGCAAGTAAAAGTTTTGGCTGCGCATTTGATCCGCCAGTCCGGCATCAGCTGTGTCGAACTGTAGGGTCGTTTTCCAATAATAAAATGCGGGTCCAGCATCTTTGATCACCTGGCCTTGGCAACTGGGTAAAGCCAGGACAATACTTGTGATCCAGAGTAAGGAAACAAGTCGGATTTTGTACAACATGGATAAAGTTTAATGGTAGAAAGATAAGTAAGCTGGCGGAATTTTGCGTGGGAAAAGTGCCCAATATTACCAAAAGCGATGTTAACGAGCGTAAAATGTTTTGCTAGGTGATCTTGATCACTAAACCGGGGGTGCTAGTGCTTTAATTTTGAATCAGATACAGCGCATATGAACATCAAAAATTGGCATCCTGCCGCAAAATTACTCCTGGTTTGTATCCTTTGCTTGGCTTTGGCAGGGCTGATCGGCGGAGTATGGTACTGGTGGACAACTTGATGCGCTCATCCATTAACACAACAAGATTCTATTCACCTTAAAATTGTATCAACATGAAAAAGAACATGGGCAATGTGGACAAAATTGTACGCCTGATCCTGGCGGCAGTGTTTGGGTATCTGTTTTTTTCTGGTGCCGTCGTAGGCGTATTGGGTTATGTTTTGGTGGCATTGGGTGCCATTTTTGTCGTAACCAGCTTCATCGGTTTTTGCCCACTTTATTCAATGGTCGGACTTTCTACTTGTCCAGTTAAACAATCGTAATTGGTCTTTTCGCTATAAGTTTGTTTCATCGAGCTGTTTGGGAGTTGTTCCTGAACAGCTTGTTTTTTATTGGAACAAACTCCGAATGCCAGGTGTATATGGATAAAACACGTTTAAATCCATGAAAGCATTATTTGAAAAGCTCTACACCTTCCAACGCCATTACAACCTGCAAATGGTGGCTCATTTCGAATTGTACGGGGCCGCAGTTCCCGAACGCGATATCCCTCTGTTCAGCCACGTGCTCAATGCCCACCAAATCTGGAATGCCCGGATTTTGGGACTGGCACCCTTCAGCGTTTTTGAGGTGCACGCGGTAGAAGCCATGCGCCAAATTGTAGAAGACAACCACAAAAATTCCTTGCGGATTTTAGAGGAGTGCGACTTGAGCCAGCGATTCAATTATCGAAATTCACAAGGAGAGGACTTCTCCAATCTGATTGAGGAGATTTTATTTCATGTGGTGAATCACACTACTTACCATAGGGGGCAGATTATGTCTGATTTTCGGCAGGCGGGTCTGGAGCCTTTTGCGTCGGATTACTCGACGTACACCCGGCAATAAATTATGCTTGTCTTAGGTGTTTCTTAAGTGCCTGAGGTTTCTTAGGTGGTAAAAAAACAAAGCCTGCGAAGCAGGATAATTTCACCACCTAAGAAACCTCAGGCACCCAAGGTTCACCTTAGTAGGTATCAGATATCCAACAACATCGCGATCGGATCTTCCAGCAACTCCTTCACCTTCACCAAAAAGGTCACCGAAGAACTACCATCAATCACCCGGTGGTCATACGACAAGGCCAGGTACATCATTGGGCGAATCTCGATTTTATCCCCTACAGCTACTGGCCGGTTTTTGATGCCGTGCATGCCCAGAATCGCCGATTGTGGTTCGTTGATGATGGGCGTGCTGAGCAGTGAACCAAACACCCCACCGTTGGTGATGGTAAAGGTACCGCCGCTCATTTCTTCGAGGGTGAGGCTGCCATTGCGCGCTTTGCCAGCCAGGTTTTTCAGTTCGATTTCAATTTCGGCAAAGCTCAGTGATTCCACGTTGCGGATCGGTGGCACTACCAAACCTGCAGGAGTAGAAATCGCAAAAGAGATATCGGCGTAGTTGTGGTATACAAATTCTTCCCCGTCGATCATGGCGTTGACTTCAGGCATTTGCAACAACACCTTGGCGCAAGCCTTGGCAAATAAGGACATGAAGCCCAGTTTGATGCCGTATTTGGCTACAAATTTATCCTGATATTTTTCACGCAGTGCCATCAACTCGGTCAGGTCAACCTCATTGAAGGTGGTCAGCATCGCCGTTTCGTTTTTGGCACTTACCAAACGTTTGGCGATGGTGCGGCGCATGCGCGTCATTTTTTTGCGCTCGACTTCCCGGGAAAAGGCAACTGCTGGTGCACTGGCTTTAGGCGCAGGAGTAGCAGCAGGCGTCTCCACTTTTGGTGCAGGTGTACTCGCTTTTGCATCTACTGCCTTGATGGCATCCTCTTTGGTGATGCGGCCATCGCGACCAGTACCGGCTACATTGCCAGCAGGAATATCGTTTTCTTTCAAAATTTTACCAGCAGAAGGAGAGGGGTGGCCCGTAGCGTAATTGCTGGTGGCCGCAGGAGT
>JAAFHQ010001019.1 GCA_013298445.1 Chitinophagales bacterium
CAAAACCAAACTTGGGTTTTTTGGTGACCAGGTTCAACACGCCGCCGGGGGCTACGTTGCCAAACAGCAGGGCCGCGCTGCCTTTTAAAATCTCCACCCGTTCCAAACTGCTCAATTCCGGTAGCATGGAATTGACAAAGCGGGTGCCATTTTTGAAGGTATTGCTGCTGCCATAAGCAAAGCCACGGCCAGCGATTTCTTCCTGGTATCCTCCGGTTGCGCCCATCACGTATACCCCGTTGGTGTTCATCAACACATCTTGCATGGTCAGCGCCTGCTGGCTTTCGAGGGTTTGGCGATCGAGGGTTTGAAAACTCATGGGCAGGTCCATTTGCCGGGCGGCCATTTTGCCAATCGAGGCAATTCTTTCATTCTGCGTCACATACCCCTTGATGACAATTTCTTTGAGGGTTTCGGCATTTTCAAAAAGCTCCAAAGACAAATTGAGGACCTTATCTGCCTCTACTTCCACTTTTTGGGTCAAGGTTTTGTATCCAATGTAGGAAGCAATCAAGGTATAAGTGCCCGCTTTAACTTCGGTAAAAACAAAGCTGCCATTCAAATCCGAGGATACCCCTTGCTGGATTTCACTGAGTTGAATGTTGACAAAAGCGGATGCTTTGCCTTCACTGTCGGTGACCGTGCCGCGGATTTCCCCACTTTGAGCGCCCAGAAAAGAGGAAAAAAACAAGATGGATATGGCAAGTACAAATGCTGTTCTCATGTCGAGTCTTTTATTTATTTAGACTAATGATAAATAATGACGCAAATGTAAAACCATGAGACAAGCTATACAATACCGAAGTTGCTAGATGGGGCTGTAAATGTTAGGTAGGCTTTACCTAGGGTTAGGTAGTAGGTTATGACCAAGAGCATCAACCTTAGGTGAATCCTTCAGTGCCTTAGGTTGCTTAGGTGGTGAAGATTATTTTTTTCTTTTTCACCACCTAAGCAACCGAAGGCACTGAAGGATTCACCTAAGTAGGGATATTACAAGCGGACTGAAAACTCAAATTCCCGAGTAGTACCATCCGTATACTGCACCTTGTATTTGTAGAGCATTTTTCTCAAATCTTTGTCTTTTAGCTTTTTCTGAAAGGCCGCGAATCCCTCATAATCGTACATTTTCTGCCCATCTGACGACATTTGGTAAAATTCCGCCGCCGTGTAAGTTTTTTCGAATTTCATATAAACAGGCTCGGCTTTGCGGCCCGCCAATGTGGCGATTCTGGACAAAGTCAATTGCTGGACGGTTTTGCTGGAATCCACCCTCGCCCCTACAAAGGTGGATTGGGGCAGCGCTTGTACCTCCAGGCCTTCGGGGTGTTGGTGGTAATGCGCTTCTACGGTAGTCGTCCATAGTTCGTCTTTGTCGCCGGGGCCGGGAATGGCAATTCCTACCTCGGGAGTGTGCAGGAGGATGTAGGTATTCAGGATGTCTTGCCGCTTCAGGACCAGGCTTTTGTCGGGACTGGCCTCCAGCATGTGGCTGTGGACTTCCACCTCGGTCAGGTGTTGCCCCATCGGGACCTGGGCCAAATTGAGGACGAGTTCCTGGCCTTGCATTTCATTCCTGACCAGGGGCCCTGTACCCGTAAGCCGGAAAATGGCGGAATCGATGGCGGCAGGATGCAGGTTTTGCAATTGTACGCGCAATTCTCCCTCTTGAGCATTGAGGTAGATTGACTCGTACTGTTCAGCGCAAGAGACAAGCGCCAGGGACAATGCAAGCAGCATTGCCAGGTGTGTTGGTTTCATCGTGGCAGAGTTAAAAAGGACTAAAAAAAATTTAAAAGGACTGAGTTAACACTAATTAAACCTGCCAAGGTTACTTTCTGTTTGCGAAAAGGGGGAAATGATTTTTATCAAGTTTGAGCACTTGTTTTTTTTTCACCACCTAAAAAACTGAAGGCACCGAAGGGACACCTCAGGGGAGCTACATCTAAGTCACCCTTTGTTCATGCGCGTACAAAAAATGTCCATTATCGAACGGGTTTTTAACGTTTATAAATTTCAAAATACTATAAATCAATGTCTTACTTTTTTGGCACACCTTATGCGCTAGTACTTTGAACCAACGCACAAATGGCCATGCTGCGCAGTTACCTCAAAATTGCCTGGAGAAACCTCCTCAAAAACAAAACCTTTAGTCTGATCAATATTTTTGGATTGGCAGTCGGACTCGCTTGTTTCATCCTGATCGCACTGTACGTGGTGGATGAACTGAGTTACGAGGGCTTTTATCCCAATGCTGACCGCACCTATCGGGTGCATTCCGACATCCGTTTCGGAGGTACGAACCTCGACCTCGCGGTGTGCTCTGACCCCTTTGGTGCTACCCTAAAAAAAGACTACCCGGAAGTAGAACAATTCGTGCGTTTTTACGCCAATGATGGCCGCAAGTTCATCAAACGTGGCACCGAAACCATCATCGAAAACCGGGTAGCCCACGTGGATTCTACCTATTTTGACATGTTCCCACGCCCCATTTTGGCGGGCAATCCCAAAACGGCCTTG
>JAAFHQ010000107.1 GCA_013298445.1 Chitinophagales bacterium
TCCGGGTACAGGGCTGCGACCAGGGTCTCGGTCACTTGCCGTTTTTGTAGGTCAACCACTTCAACCGTATTGTCGTCGGCACATGCCACAAACAAGCGCCTACCGTCCTTACTTTGTACCATTTCTGTTGGATGTAGACCTGTGGGGATTTGAGCACTGATTTTTTGCTGGGCGATGTCGTAAATGGCCAGGGCTCTACCTCCCCATAGTGAGATGTAGAGTTCTTTTTTATCCTGAGACAAGAGGCAGGTATAGGGCTGAGCACTCAGCTCAATTTGCTGGCGCACCTGTTTTTTCATCAAATCGAGGACATACAGTGTTTTGGAATCTTTACCCAAGGTATAAAGGGTTTCGCTGGCTTCATCCAGGCAAAGTCCTGCTGTCCAAATGGCGGCTTTGGGCCAGGCTTCGCCCAGCGCAATCGAGTCTTTGAGTTGTAATTTGTCCTTGACGATCTGGTATTGCCTTACATTGTTGTCATTCCCTCCAGAGGCGTACAATACATTGCCTTTGGCATTTAGCGCCAGGCCATACCAGGTTTTGGGTACTTCCAGGGTATGTAGTACCGTATCTTTTTCCAGGTCAATCCATTGCAGGGAATGCCCACTTTGGCCATTGTTGCTTACTGCCGCGCGGCGGCCATCGCTGCTTAGCAGTACCTGGAGTGGGAGATCGCCCAAAACCAATTGTTGCCCAACGGGGCTAATGCTCCAGCCATCAGGCAGTTCGATGCGGCGGGGTGGCAAATCGTTTTTGTGGCCAGGCAGGGCAGCATCCTGGCAGGCAAAGAGACTCAGCAAGAGCAAAAAGAGAAGGTATTTCTTGAACATGGCCTGAAATTTGCTGGAAAAGTACAGTTTGGTCTATGAAAATGTAGCCTCTGAACATGAAGTTTTTGTGAATTTTATTCTTTCCTTTGCAGCGCAATTATTAGACCGCGTTAAAATCACACGACATGTTCCTTTTCATCGGCCAATTGATTGATTTTATCCTCCACATCGACGATCACCTCCTGGAAATGGTCAACCAATACGGGAATC
The DNA here is from genome assembly GCA_013298445.1 of Chitinophagales bacterium. Classification (GTDB taxonomy): domain Bacteria; phylum Bacteroidota; class Bacteroidia; order Chitinophagales; family Saprospiraceae; genus Haliscomenobacter. Next base: position 1,041 of record JAAFHQ010000107.1, read on the forward strand.
TGGTCTACATCATTTTGTTCATCATTGTTTTTGCCGAAACCGGGCTGGTCGTAACGCCAATCCTTCCTGGGGATAGTCTTTTGTTTGCAGCAGGTGCCCTGGCCGCAGGTGCCCAAAAACTCGACATCAGGTTGCTGATCATCCTGTTTTTTGTGGCGGCAGTACTGGGTAATACCGTAAACTATGCCATTGGGCGCTATTTCGGCCCGCGCATTTTTCAGATCAAAAGTCGTTGGATCAAAACGGAATACCTGGAGCGGACCAAGGCTTTTTATGACAAATACGGCGCAATGGCGGTAGTCCTGAGCCGTTTTGTACCTATTATGCGCAGCTTTGTACCTTTTGTAGCGGGAGTTGGGCAGATGAGTTGGGGTAGCTATATGTTTTATACCATCTTTAGTGCGCTCATTTGGGTAGTGCCAATCACCTTACTGGGTTACTGGTTTGGCAATGTTCCCGTGGTGAAAGATAATTTCAGCCTGGTGGTTTTGGGTGTGATCGGGATCAGCGTATTGCCGATTGTGTATCAGGCTGTGAAAGGGTATTTTACCAAAAAGAAAGAAGCATTATTCAAACAGCTCCACCTTGAAGTCGTCCACAAAAATTTGATTGCGGTTGGCATTGAAGAAAAAACAACGCAAATCATTTTCAGGATTGTACAGGTTGCCCGTTAGAGGCAGTTCCAGGGAAACTTCGGTCCACTTGTTGATGCCAATTTGGCCCGTAACTGGTGCAGATTGCACTTTAAGCGGAGTAACCTTGGGGTCCCAAATCTGGATCACCATTTCAACCGAAGAATTGGCTGCTGGCAACAATACAAAGGCCGAAAATTTGACCTTTTTGTATTTTTTGGAAGAAATTTTATTGAACTTCCGAATGAAGCCAATGCTGTATTCCAGCGTAGAGTCAATAGCGTAATAACATTCCCCACTGTAGGCTTTGCCTTTGTCTACTTTTTCGTTGAAGCCATAAAACGCTTCAAAATCATTCAAATAAACGTTTTCGTTCTTTGCGCCACCCTTGCCGCCGCAAGAAGACAAGCTAAAAGCTATGGCAAAACCCAAAACAAGGGTCAACAAACTCGATTTAAACATGATTGTAGTGGTTGATTAGTGAATTTGGGCGCAAAAATAGTGAAAAGTAGCGAATGATAAATGAGGAGTGAGGAGTGATGAATTGTGGTACCAATTCATCACTCCTCATTCATCACTTATCACTTTTTATTTGCAGCCAAAAAGATCCCCCATGCTGCTCCACCCCTTGTAAATTGGGATGCTCCCAGAGCGGGGTCAAAATCTTGCGCAATTCAGGGTCCTGATCTACAAAGTAATTCGGCATCAGTGTGGCAAAACGGTTGGGGTTGGCCAGGATGAAGGCGGCCAAACCGTATTGTTCCGAATAAAAGCGGTCACACATGAACTGCGGGTAATCGTAAGGCAAATAGATGTCGTGAATGTGGACAATCACCCCTGGTTTGAGTTTGGGCAACACTTCCATAAAAAACACCATGGCATCCGAGTTGGGCAGGATGCGGTGGGAGTTGTCCACAAAGAGAATATCGTTAGGTTCCAGGTCAAAGAGAAAATCAAAGTTCGTTTGTTCAAAAGGAGCACGAATGACCTGATCCGCCAAATGATCAATTTCAGCGCGAGGCATCGGGTCAATGGAGATGATTTGAGTGCTTAAGCCATTGTCCTGAATAGCCCGGCGAGCCACTTTGGTAGAGTTCCCGGAGCCAATTTCCACGTATTTTTTAGGCTGAAAAATCGGCAAAAAGGCATAAAGCATGCTGATGTCCAAACCAGGTAAAAAACCATTGTTCCAACCCGGTTGACTGACGTCTTTTTCCTGATCCAGGGGGCGAATGGCTTGAATCTGACTTTGGTACTGCATCACCTGCCCCAACAAAGCGCCATATTCTCCCCGCCGGGCATTGATGTGCTGGTACAATAAATCATGAGGGGGCTTGCCATGCCCATACCGTGGTTGAAAGGCCACTTTGTACTCTAAAAACAGGCTTTGGAACCGGGGATGGAGAAAACGATAGAGACGCTTCATGTAAGTGAAAAGTGAAAAGCGAAAAGTGAAAAGCAAAAAGTGTGCGTTGGAATCCAAATGGTGTACCTGCTTTTCACTTTTCGCTTTTCACTTTTCACTTATTTAAGGTTTCATCACCCCTTCCTGAATGGCTTCTTCCTGATAACCACGCAATTGGACTGGGTCTTCTTTTTTGCGCAAGCGCATATTCAGTGCCTCTACGAAGAGGGAAAAGGCGATGGAGAAATAAAGGTAGCCCTTGGGCACGGTGCCTACTTCTGATCCGGCAATGTTCAGGTGGGCCAGGTGTGCACCTTCAGCGATCAGCATAAAACCAATCATGATCAGGAAAGCCAAACCCAACATTTGAATCGTAGGGTGGCGGTTGACAAAGCTGCCCACTGGCCCGGCAAATGCCATCATGATCAGGATGGAAATGACTACGGATACAATCATAATGGTCAAATCCTTGGTCAAACCAACCGCGGTCAAGATTGAGTCGAAGGAAAAAACAATGTTGATCAAGGCAATTTGGATGATGACTTTGGGCAAGGAAGCAAAAATTTTGGAGCCTTGATTCATGTCGTCATCTACAGCATGCGCGCCTTCCAACTTGTGGTGAATTTCGCTGGTAGCCTTGTACAATAGGAACAAGCCCCCCGCGATGAGGATCAAACTTTGACCAGTGAACCCCGCATGCAAATAGGTTCCATGAAAGCTAAGGATAGGATTTTGCATGGCAATCAGGTAAGATATACCAAAGAGCAAAATAATCCGAAAGACCATCGCCAACAACATCCCGATGTTCCGTGCTTTGGCTTGATCACTGGGATTCAATTTGTTGGCTGCAATCGAAATGAAAATGATGTTGTCCACGCCCAATACAATTTCTAAAAAAGTAAGGGTGAGCAGACTGATCCAAACCTGTGGATCGGCAAAATTCGGCATTAAGAGTGTAGTTGATTCCATAATGGCTCTACTGTGTTTTTTGCAATGTTAATGAAATTCTGTCGGCAGCAATTGAAATTTTACGGACTTTTGCGCTACAAATTTTTTCTACCATGAAGTATCGCCGCTTTACAAGCCAGGAATTGCAAGGCCTCGAATCCGATTTTACCAGCTTTTTGGCCCTCAATGGCATTCCTGCCGATGATTGGGTTCAGCTGAAATCTGAGCAGTCGCCTAAAGTGGACGAATTGATGGAACAATTCAGCGATGCCATTTTTGAACGTACCCTTCAGGAGCTGGCGTTTCTTGAATTTCACAGCCCCAAAGATATCAAGACCTTCCATTGCCAAAAGGAAAAAATCGTTTTAGTGGGATTGACACTCGACGGAGCAAGCGAATCTGACGTTTTTAGCCCGGAAAATATGGCTGAAATTTTGCAAAAAATTCAAAATGGAGTGATCAAAGCCAAGGTCTATACTGCCGAAAAAGGGTATCTAAATGGAGATCGGGAAGCAGAATTGTTCAGAATGATTGAAAACGGAGCGCGTATTTCCAAAGATGGGCATTTATACAAAGCGCTAGCTGCCAGCTTAGCGCATGAATAAAACCTTCAAAAAATTACCAAATTCCCGGCGTAAAATAGCCAGTCCAACTGGAGCAAAAACCACATGGGGTTTTAAATTGACCACCATTGGCTGCAAATCAATGTCTTTGCGCTGAGATGCCAGTTTGATTAACTCCAAATCAAATAAGTAGCGATCGATGCGGGTTGATTTTAATACAGTCAATCCTTTTTGGGAAAAACCCTTTAATCCCCCTTGCGAGTCGGTGATTTTCACCCTCAGCAGGGTCCGAATCATCAATTTGAGCATCTTGGAAATAAAGGCCCGCCAAATCGGTACGTTTTGGTAATAATTGCCCGCACGTACGCCCACCACAATGTCCGCCTTGGCTTCTTGAAGCCGTTGTACCATGGCAATCAAATCCTCCTCCAGATAAGGAAAGTCAATGTCCGTAAACAAAACATAGCTTGCATCCGCAACTTCAGCACCCTTGCGAATAGCGTAGCCCTTGCCCCGGTTTGCTGCATACTGGATGGGGTGAAAATGGGGCAATGCCTGGCTCAGTTTTTCAAAATCCTGCTCACTTACATTGCGCAGACTCCCATCATTGACCAGAATGATGCGGATTTGAAATTGGGGTGCCAATTCCAAGATGTGTTGATAAGATTGGATGATGTTGTCTGACCAGCCGGGGATGGGATTGTAACAGGGAAGGATGATGTCAATTTTCATGCGGCTGGATGCTGGTGTTGGGATGTGTCTATTTATTCTTCCAATAAATCAGGGCGGCGCTCCTGGGTTCGGCGCAAGGCCTCGTCATAGCGCCAATCGTCGATGGCTTTGAAATTACCGGAAAGGAGTACATCCGGCACACCCCAACCTCTGAACTCAGCGGGGCGAGTATAAACGGGGGGAGCCAACAAGTCGTCCTGGAAAGAGTCGAACAAAGCCGAGGTTTCATCGTTAAGTACCCCTGGAATCAAACGTCCAATGGCATCAACGACCAGTGCTGCGGGCAATTCTCCTCCTGAAAGCACAAAATCACCAATGGAAATTTCCATAGTGATGAAATGCTCCCGGATACGTTCGTCAATGCCCTTGTAATGTCCACACAGGATGATCAGGTTTTCCTTCATGGACAGGCGATTGGCCGTTTTTTGATCAAAACGTTGGCCGTCGGGGGTCATGAAGATCACCTCATCGTAGGTACGCTCAGCCTGGAGTTTTTCCAAACAAGCCACAATGGGCTCCAACATCATGACCATGCCAGCACCACCACCAAATTGATAGTCGTCTACCTGACGGTGTTGCCCGAGGCCGTATTCCCGCAGGTTGTGGACTTCTACTTGCAGCAATCCCTTGTCCCGGGCTCTTTTCATAATCGAGTGGGCGAAGGGGCTGTCCAGGAGGTCGGGTTGAACGGTGATGATGTCGATGCGCACGATGAGTAGCTTGAGGAAGGTTGAGAATGGTTGAGAAGGTTGAGAAAGTTGAGGCTACCGCGAGCTGCTTAGACAATGACGCGTCTAAGTCGTTCGCGGCAGCCTCAACCTCCCTTAACCTCCTCAACTTCCCTCAACTATTAATTGATTTTCAACAATTCAACTTCAAAGATCAAGGTTGAATGAGGTGCAATATCTTCTCCAGCACCTTGATCTCCATAAGCCAATTCGGAAGGAATGAAGAACTTGTATTTTGAACCCACCTGCATCAATTGTACGCCTTCGGTCCATCCTGGAATAACTCTATTCAACGGGAAGGTAGCGGGCTGGCCACGTTTAACCGAGCTATCAAAAATGAAACCATCCAATAAAGTTCCTTCATAGTGAACGGTCACTTGATCCGTTGCGGCAGGTTTTGCACCCGTTCCGGCTTTCATCACTTCGTATTGCAAGCCACTAGCCGTGGTTACAACGCCGGGGCGTTTTTTGTTGTCTTCCAAAAACTTTTTACCAGTAGCGATATTGGCTTCAAATTTTTTGGCATTTTCTTTCGCTTTTTCGGCTTGTTTGGCCTGCAAGTACTCGGATACCGACTCGTTGCACTTGGCCAAATCTACACTTGCACCAGCAAGTGCATCAGCCACTCCTTTGGCCAATTGGGCAGGGTTAACATCTCCCAAGCCTTGTTGCTTGAGGTTTTGGGCAATCAAAATACCCAGGTTGTAACTAACAGAATCCATTTTACTCATTTGATTTTGAGCCCAAAGGCCGCTGATGAACAAGGAAAATACGATGCTAAGAATCGTGATCTTTTTCATGTTTTTTGGTTAACTGAATGAAGCTGGGAAAAAGAACGCACAAAGGTAAAAAATATTGATTAATGTACTGGTTTGCTGATTTGGGAATGGAATAAATGATTGCTTACTCACTCCAGCGATACGTCGGCGGATCAAACCCCGCCAAATCCAGCACCCGATCCACCACGGTCAGCGCCAATTCCTCAATCGTAGCCGGCTTTGAATAGTACGAAGGTGTGGCAGGGCAGATGATGCCTCCAGCCTCCGTCACGGTCTTCATGTTGTTGATGTGGATCAGGCTATACGGCGTTTCGCGCAACACCAGGATGAGTTTGCGCCGCTCTTTGAGAATCACGTCCGCTGCACGGGTGCTCAAATCACTGGACACCCCAGCTGCAATCCGCCCCAATAGACCCATCGAACAAGGGCAAACAATCATGGTGCCATAACGCGCCGAGCCCGAAGCGAAGGGGGCCATGAAGTCGTTTTTGTCGTAAAAATCAAAAGGGTATTGCTCGTAGTCCCGATTGCCCAACTCGTACTCCCAGTTGAATTTGGCATTGCCACTCATCACTACCCCTACCCTAGCCCATTGTTCGGGCATTTGTTGGAGCCGATCCATCAACAACTTGGCGTAAATCGCCCCGCTGGAACCACCTATTGCTAGGACTATTTTTTGTACATTTGTAGGCATGCAGAAATGGTTGAGGAAGGTTGAGGGAGGTTTAGAAGGTTGAGGCTGCCGCAGCGACTTTGACAATGGGCATTGTCAACATTGCTGCGGCAGCCTCAACCTTCTAAACCTCCCTCAACCTTCTAAACTATTAAAGTTCTTTGCTCGTTATTATCGGTAACGCTAAAATGATTAAAACATGAAAAAGGTTTTGTTTGGGGTGTTTTCAGTGGTTGGTGTAGCGCTGGCCATGTATACTTTTTCACCCATTAAAAAAGGCGACCAGGCGCCTCAATCGGCGAATAAGGCTGTGGCCATCAAATGGATGAGCTGGCAAGAGGCGGTAGAGGCCAACAAAAAAGAAAAAAAGAAAATTTTCATCGACTGTTATACCGATTGGTGCGGTTGGTGTAAAAAAATGGACGCTTCTACCTTTACCGATCCAAAGGTTGCGGAGTTGATGAACAAACATTTTTATGCGGTCAAGTTCGATGCTGAGCAGAAAGAAAACATCGTTTTTGACAACCATACCTTCAAATACATTGCCAGTGGGTCAAGAGGTGTGCATGAGCTAGCATATGCATTGCTGGATGGACAACTCGGTTATCCCGCTTTTGTTTACCTCGACGAAAAGTTCCAACGAGTGACCATCTCTCCCGGTTACAAAACACCAGAGCAAATTATGCCTGAATTGAAGTTTGTTGGAGAAGGGCATTACAATGGCAAAACGTATGAGCAATACGTGAAGGGCACTAAGTAATAAAAATTAGCCACAAAGGCACGAAGACACAAAGAAGATATTGAAAATATGGCCGCTTTGTGTCTTCGTGGCTTTGTGGCTTTGTGGCTAAAATGTGCTTTAGCGATCACAAAGTGACGCCAAATAGCTTTGCACGTATAAATCTACAGACTTACGTTTGTATTGCATGATGAAACGTGGGTGAGCCAGGGGGATAATTTCCTGAAAATACCCACGTTGTGCATTGAGCTGTTGCAAAAAAGCATAATTTTGCCCTTCGCCCAGGCAAAAACATTTGTCCCTGCGCATTTGGCAGCGTTCAATCATCGCTTCCAAATGGTACTCAATAAAAGGGGTGGCAGCTTTTTGTAAGGGTTTTTCGTCATAATAATTGTAGTTCTTGCCGTTTTTGACAAAACCAAAAGGACAAACCGACGTGACGAAAAAGTGGTCGTAAAAAAGTTTGGGACCGCCGTAAGCATGAATAACCTGGTACACAAAATGAGCAGAAAGTTCTGTTTTTTTGGGGAAAGTGCTGGAAATACCCAATTCTTTTTCCAAATGTAGTGGGTCGGTAAAAGCAACATTGGTGATTCCACCGCCAAACCTGCCCGGGTTGATACCCATAATCAGGTGGCGAGGCTCAGTATCCGCGTAGAATTTTTCTAAAAAAATTTGAAAAATAGCTCTGGATTCCTGAATTTCACCCAATGGATTCAACCATTCTACCCCAGTAGGTAAGTCAGGCATGTGGTCTGCGAGATTGGAAAAATGGGTAGAAATGCGCGTTGCAAGATTCATTGCTGTATATTTGCGGTTTATTTCGGGCTTTTTGTCCAAAAAGTGCGGGAATAAATGGTAAATTTACGTACTTCGTTGAACGAAATCGGGATTATCTACGTTTTGATCCTGATCACAAGATTGCTAATGTTTTTTGTTTGTTTATAGTTTATGTGGGTGCTCTCCTTAAAGGAGCACCTTTTTTATTTTTACAAACCTGCTACAAACCTTTCCACACTAGTTTCAGAGAATTTCTGCAAGGACAAAAATACTACCTCCTACGTATATCAAATCGTCCTTTTGGGCGTGACGACGGGCCGCATTCAACGCATTTTTCACTGAACTATAAGCTCTCCCTTTCCGGCCATGCTCCGCCGCAGTTTTTTGCAGTACCTCCGCTTCCAACCCTCTGGGAATATCTGGCTTGGCGAAGTAATAAATACCGTCGGCAGGCAATTGGGGCAACATTTTTGCCAGGTCTTTGTCACGGACCACTCCAATAACCAGGTGTAATTTTTGCCGGGGAATTTTTGCCAACTGCTGCATGGCCAGTTGAATGCCTGCTTCGTTGTGGGCACTGTCGGCAATGATGGTCGGATTTTGTGCCAACACTTGCCAGCGCCCCATAAAACGGGTCAAGGGAACCAGGTCTTTTAAACCAGTAGCAATGGACTGGTCATTAATCTCCCAAGTTTTAGGCAGCTTACTTACTGCTTGCAAGACGGTTTGGACATTCAAAATTTGATAATTCCCGTGCAAATTAGCGGCCAAGTCGGGGTACACGACTATGCCATCCTTAAGTACTTCAAAATAGCTATGGCTAAAATTTTCAGCCAATAACTTTACCTGTATCTGTTGATCTGCAAAGGAAATGGGCGCATTTTTTTCTTTGGCTGTAGCGATGAATACGGGAGCACTTTCTGGGTGGGTTTCCCCAATGACCACTGGTACACCTGGTTTGATGATGCCTGCTTTTTCTGCGGCAATTTCGGGTAAGGTATTTCCCAGGAATTGCATGTGGTCAAAACTGATGTTGGTGATCACACTCAGCACCGGGGTAATCACATTGGTGCTGTCCAGCCTGCCGCCCAAACCTACCTCAATAACCGCCACCTCTACTTTGCGCTGGGCAAAATAATCAAAAGCCATGGCCACCGTGAGTTCAAAGAACGAGGGTTGAACTTCCGCGATAATGGGCTTCATTTTTTCTACAAAATCGATCACATATTGGCGCGAAATGTACCGGCCATTGATCTTGATGCGCTCCCGAAAATCGCGGTAATGGGGCGAAACGTAAAGGCCCGTTTTGAATCCTTTGGCTTGCAGAATAGCACTCAACATGTGAGAAGTAGAACCCTTGCCATTGGTGCCGCCAACGTGGATGGATTGGAATTTATGTTGAGGGTTACCCAGGTATTCCAGCAGGGCGTAGGTATTGCCCAGGTCTTTTTTGTAAGCCGCTGCTCCAATGCGATGGAACATGGGGAGTTGGGCGTAAAGGAAATCGAGAATTTGTTGGTAGGACATGAGAAAGTTCGGAAGAGCTAGGTTGGAATCGTTCGTCCTTTAGTCCAGACGAATAAATCCATAATCAATGTTTCACCTAGCATCGTGCTTTGTTAAAGAACCCCCGACCCCTAAAGGGGAGTACATTCCAGGTAAGCTAAAGATTTAATAAAAATTTAGGCTTACCTGGAATGTACTCCCCTTTAGGGGTCGGGGGTTCTTGAGCCAGTGTAAAATGATGCGCCGATAGCTGAGAGATTCTGACGCTACGACTACACTATTGTACTTTAAATCGATAAGTCACCGTACCACACTGGCTATCAACTTCGCCAGCAGAGAATTTCCACTTTTTTGCATTGTTGATCGCGAGATTCACCAGGGTACCATTGGAAGTGGTAGATCCTCCTTGGGTATAATCGGCAGAAACCACCGAACCACTTGCATCCACACAAACGCGGATGACTACTGTACCTTCCAAGGAGGAATTATCCGTAATGCGGGGTGCAGAGACTACGTTTCGGTTTCCCAAATTTCCACCTACTGAGCCTGTACCCGTGGTGATTCCTTCCAGGTTTTTGGCATTAGGATCACCATTGGGGTCCCCCTGGTTACCAGGTTTGCCCGTATTGCCTTTACCCGTACCTTTGCCACCGCCGCCAAACAGGCCACCAATTTGGTCTTTGGTCGCTTTGGCTTCGGCTTCTTTACGGCGTTTCTCTTCATCGGCCAGGCGTTGCTTTTCCGTGTTTTCACGAGCAATCCGGTCAGATTCTTCTCTGGCTTTGCGGTCTTTTTCCTGCCGTTCGCGCAAGGCAATGGCAGCAGGATCCTCGGTAGTTACCGAAGGTTTTGGCTCTGATTTATTAGGTTTGGTGGGCGGGGGTGGATTTTTT
>JAAFHQ010001020.1 GCA_013298445.1 Chitinophagales bacterium
TAGATGATCACACCGGATTTGCCCTTGAGGATGATGTTGTCGTCCTTGTCTACCATCACACCAGGGGATTTTTGGAGCAATTCCAACACATTATTCCCCGTGGCATTGATACTTCCTTCGACATTAAAAACGGTCTTATCTGCTTTGACTTCAATCAGGGCTTTGCGGGCACTTATGGTTATGGTTTTCAACTCGGTTTTACTTTCGTTCAGAGCAATGTCGGGAAGGGCGGTGTTTTTGTCCTTTTCTACCACAAATTGGGGCGATTCGTAATTGGCAAAACCAACCATAGAAACGCTGAGGAAATACTTGGCAGGGGCAACATTTTGAAAAGCATAAGCCCCATTTTCACTGCTGTACTCCACTTTCACCAGGCTGGAATCCTGGCTTTTTTTCAATTGAATGCTCGCATAAGGGAGGGTTTCATTGCGGGCATTCACAAGCCTGCCCATCACTGAACTTTGTGCGGCAAGGAATGTTGTGCTGAGGAAAAATAGGGCGATCCAAAAATTACACTTCATCATAGTCGGCTGATTTTGAATGATTCAATGCCTCAAAACTAGCCCTGAGAACCATGGGCAACAAGAGAGAAAAGACGAGTCGACAAATGCGGCGTTGACTGAAAGGGCATTTCCATTCATCGGCCTATACGTTCATTCATCGGAAAATTGTGAACCTTTTCGCCGGGAAACATTTATCATTGAATAAAAATTGAAGGTATGTTTACAGGGCTACATCGGTACCGGATTTGGGGCGTCACGTTGGCTGAATTAATGGTTTACCTCGGCATGTATGTGCTCTCTGGCCTGTTTTATTATTACGCTGTACATTTTGCTACCAACGGCAATGGTGGCTCTGCTAACCGTTTTATTCTTGAACAAATTTTACGCTTGCTCTTTTCGGTTCCCATCTGGTGGCTGATGATTAGAATACTCAAGGAGTGGCCGATATGGGTAAAAATTGTACTACACTGCGCTCTAGTACCCATCTATGTCAAAGGATGGCAGCAGGCTAATTATTGGGTGGCAGAGCAATTTGGCATTGGGCACATGTGGGGCACTGGCGAATTCTGGGACATTTACATTACCACTTTGTTGTACATCATTCAATTTGGGGTCATTCACGCCTACAGTTACCATTTAAAGATAAAGGAACAGCAAGCTAGAGAAGCTGAACTGAAAAGATTGGCGCTGCAAAGTGAACTTACTGCCCTGAAGGCCCAACTCAATCCCCATTTTTTGTACAATGTATTCAACACCATCAGTGCCTCTGTGCCACGTGAATTGGAAGGTACCCGGGAAATGATCGCCAGTTTAGCCGACCTTTTTCGCTATCAATTGCGGGCAACGCAAGAAGATTTGGTACCAGTGGCGGATGAAATTGCATTTGTGAAAAAATACCTGGAACTAGAAAAAGCCCGTTATGGAGCTCGTTTGCAGTTGCAACTGGATATTGCCGGGGATGTGCTGGACAAAAAAATCCCGCCGATGATTTTGCAACCATTGGTGGAAAACGCAATCCGGCACGGCATTTCGCCGAAAATCGAAGGAGGGCAAGTAACAGTCCAAATCCATCGGTTTGGTGAAAAATTACAGATTCAAATAGCCGATACTGGAGTAGGTGTCCTTGACAAAAAAGCAATTTGGAACAAGGGTATTGGCTTGAAAAATACAGCACAGAGGTTGGAAAAGATGTACGGCACCGTTCTGCGCCTGGAAGACAATTTGCCCTCGGGTTTAAAAATAAGTTTTGAATTGTAAGTTATTGTATGCAAAAAATCATCATCATCGACGATGAAGCGGCGGGTCGGCAGCTCATTCGTGAATACCTTGAAGATTTCCCCGACTTGATCGTCATTGGCGAAGCCAACAATGGAGTGGATGCCATTCGCCTGATTCGCGAGTTTAAACCTGACTTGATCTTTTTGGACATTCAAATGCCCGGTTTGAATGGGTTTGATGTGTTGACCCGCCTGGATGAAATGCCACTGGTGATTTTTTCCACGGCTTACGACAAGTACGCGCTCAAAGCCTTTGAAGTACACGCCCTCGATTATTTGCTCAAGCCCTACACCCGGGATCGTTTTTCAATTGCCGTGCAAAAAGCATTAAACTCCCTACAAAACAACCTGAACAGTGTACAATCCCTTACCGAAAGCCTGCTGGCTCCCGAGAGTACTTATCCTGAAAAAATTCTGGTTCAAATCGGCGCAAAATTGGTGACGGTCGACCTGGCTGAAGTCATCTGGATTGACGCCGAAGGGGATTATTCCAAACTGATCACTTCCAAGCAGCGCTACCTCAGCAACTATGGCCTGGGGGCTTTGGAAAAAAAACTCGATCCACGCCGCTTCATCCGGGTCCACCGTTCAGCGATCATCAACCTGGCGTTTGTGCAGGAAATTCAAAAACAAATTTCCAGTTACGATGTGATTTTGCAAAATGGAGATGTAGTGCGGGTGAGTCGAGGATATATGGAGAACATTAAACGATTGACCTATTGAAGGA